>JBARUP010000529.1:0-1586 GCA_049645805.1 Nodosilinea sp. | reverse complement strand
AAGTGCAGCCGTAGGTTGCGATCGCCGCTCATCTCCTGAAGCTGGGTAGTCAGTATCTCTGCCAGCTGCTGCCCGCCAATAATCTCGCCATAGCTTCCTGCCTCAATCCGCTTCTCAAGGTTAGTCTGAAGCTTCTCCGCTACCTCGGGGAACGCGTAGGCATCGAGCTGGTCTACCAGTGCTCCCAGCACAGTTTTCCGGTCATCGGTAGTTAACGAGATATCCTCTGGCGGTGGGTTAGAGGCAGCCATAGTGGTGGGTCAGCCTAGCGAATGGGGTCGTGAACGGTCACCAGCTTAGTGCCGTCGGGGAAGGTCGCCTCCACCTGCACATCGTGGATCATGTCGGCCACTCCATCCATTACGTCAGCGCGGTTTAACAAGGTCGTACCATAGCTCATCAGCTCAGCCACGGTGCGGCCGTCGCGCGCTCCTTCCAGAATGGCTGCCGAAATATAGGCCACTGCCTCAGGGTGGTTGAGCTTTAGCCCCCGGTCTTTGCGGCGCTCAGCTACTAAAGCAGCGGTAAAGATCAGCAGCTTGTCTTTTTCCTGAGGGGTCAGTTGCATAGGAACGAAGCACTAGCGGAGCGTAGGGGGCTAAACGTAAGCTTTCAAGGTTTTGAGCGGCTTGTCAACTAAAGATTGAACCATAGGTCTCTTCGCTTTAAAAGTAAACCTTAAGTCGCTGAAATTAGATGCAGAACTGAGCTAGTCTGCTCTAATAAAAAGCCCCGCGAGAAAGCCATCAGAAAAGGCACTGTGGAGCTGTTACCGGTGACTCGCCCATGACTATTCCCTTGATTGAGATCTTGCCCAACAAACCCGCCCTGGTAGAGCGAGCGCTGGCCCTAGTTGTAGACGCCATTCGCAGCGCTGTCGCCGACCACGACTACTGCACCCTAGCTCTAGCCGGAGGCAGCACGCCCAAGCCTCTTTACAGCAGCCTAGCCGAGCAAGCCCTGCCCTGGGAAAAACTCTACGTATTTTGGGGTGACGAACGCTACGTGCCCCTTGATAACTCCACCAGCAATGCTGGTATGGCCAAGGCTGCCTGGCTCGATCGCGTGCCCATCCCGCCCGACCACATTTTGATAACGCCGACTCTAGGAGACGATCCGGTGGCCTCAGCCAGTCAGTACGATGCCATGGTGAAATCGGTGTTTGGCGGACTTCAGGGTACCTCGCCCGACCAGATACCTGAATTTGACATCATTTTGCTAGGTATGGGAGACGATGGCCATACCGCCTCGCTATTTCCCCATACGGCTGCTTTGGCTGTAGCCGATCGCTTAGTTACGGTAGGCAGCAAAGGTGGTGACCCCCGCATCACTTTCACAGCACCGCTGATCAACAACAGTCGCCAGGTGCTGTTTTTAGTAGCTGGGGCCGACAAGCAAAGCGCCTTAGCCCAGGTGTTTGCAGCCAGCGGCGACGACAGCCTCTACCCGTCTCGCCTAATACGCCCCCAGGGCGAACTCCGCTGGCTGCTCGATCGCCAGGCGGTAGGTGACTTGGACCTGGCCTGGTGACTGTGCCCACCGGCACAGGTAATCAGGGTGGCTAGGGGCTTTGCTCCTCCTCTCAA
>JBARUP010000528.1:0-6534 GCA_049645805.1 Nodosilinea sp. | reverse complement strand
CGAACTCTTCCTGAGGGCTGTAGGCCGCACTCGGGCTAATGCGTTTTAGCTCTTTGAGTATCTGCTGGGGAGTAGTAGCTGTGGTGTCAATATCGGCAGACCAGTGAGCGATCGTGGATTGATAGGCCTGTCGGATTTCGGCTTCGTCTCCATGGGCCTGCAAAATTGCTAGCAGGGCCGTGTCTCGATCGTCGACAGCTTGATTTTGAGCCACCTGCTGGATAGTAGTGACCTTCCTGCTAACCCGGTCAATCTCTTGAAAGACCAACGTCAGTCGATTTTCTAAGGTCTGCCTGGCCAGAGGATCGCCCGTAGCCCTGATCTCTGCCTGCAGCGTCTGACAATCTTCTTCGAGACTCGTCAGACGCTCCTGCCAGTATTCCAGTTCGAGGTTCCGCTCACCCATTGCCTGCCTTTAGCTGCTGAACTTCCACATCCACGTCATCGATTTCATCTAGGAGCAAGATCTGGCGTTTCTCAAGCTTGCCCTCAATGGTGACGTCGGTAATGGCACTGAGTTCTTTCTGCACTCTACGCAGTTGCTTTTCCAGATCCTTTTGCTTACTTTCTAGGTATTCCAGCTTCAGTTGTTGGCCTCGGGTAAGAGTGCTTTCCAAGTTTAGAGGGTTAACGATCTTCTCAAGCTGGCGAATCAGCCGATCCATATCGTGCTCAAAGTCTGGATCTGGCCGCGCCAGTGCCGCATTGCGATAGGCCAGTGGGCTCATGTCGCCAGGCAGATCCTCTTCCTTAGGCACGCGCGCTCCATTTACCAGCAGAGGAATCACGGGGATGCCTCTGCTCAGTGTAGTTTCGACTTCGATACGTACCCAGTCGTTCGCATTATCTAATCGCCGATGGCCGTCTTTATCCTCTACCGTCAGCCAGTTAGGACCGATGACAACAACGGCAGTCTGGCAGTTTTGGACTTTTTCTCGTAGATGGGTGCGATAGTCCTCGCCAAGGGGAATCGAGTAGACATCGCGAAACACGACGTCAGTACCAAAATGGTTGACTAAATATTGATAGATACGGCCAGTGATGTCCTGGCTGTCGCTTATGCGGTAAGAGATGAAGATTGAATCAGCGGCAGGCGGCATGAGAAAGCCAAAGGGGAGGGGCTTCTGCCATTAAAACCAACACACGGCCCGATACGCCAGAGATTTCAAGCTTTTCGTAAATAAACGACCTATCCGACTCCCGCCAGTAGCACTCGACCGCACCGAACTCAGCCGCAACCCCTTGGCGAAGCTGCTATTTCGGCCCATTTAGTTCGCTCGTATTGACTGGATAGTTGCTGTCGCCGCAACTGCTCAACTAAGGCAAAACCGTATGGATCCCCTAAACGGCGATAGATTGGAAAACCTCTCGTTGCCGAACTTGCAAAATCCTTTTCGCTGTCTCTTCAGCCGCTGTTTGCGCTAGAGCTTGCCAATCATCCTCAGTCAACATTTGCGACAGCATCGCGATCGCCTGCTTGCGAACCGTTTTTTGCCCAGGGGGTATTGGTTGGGTTGCTTCTGCCAGGAGTGTCTCTAGCCAGGTTGCCTGCTCTGGCGTGGGCTGCTGAAGATGCTCGTGGAGCCGTCGTTGCGCTTCAATGTAGACGGCCTCTAGACTCAGACCCAACTCCCACGATTGAAGCCAGGCTTTCAGTTCCGGTAGCAAAATCGATAACAGTTGCACTCGGCGGCGCTGCTGACGGAAGGCGGATGGAGGCACGGTGGCTAACTGTTCAACGTAAGATTTTAGGTCCAGACCGACCTCGACTTGGCCACCGCACTCGGCTTCAATGGCCTCAGTTTCTTGCAGCCAGGCTTCATCGTTGAGCAAGTCCAGCAAGTTGCCCGTTTTTGCGAGTTGCTGAGACAAGGTCTCGTCATCCATGAGGGAAGGCCTAACGTTGTAATGCTGCGTACTCAAAGTATACCAAGCCGTCTTTATCGGGGTCTGGGCCGTAGTCGGCCATGTTATTGCGGTGATAAAAGGCTTCAGTTTCGGGCAATGAATGCAGACCGACGCGACCACCATACCCGAGTTCTACGCTGCGCTGACGGGCTAGCAAGAGGAGTGCTCGACCCACACCGACCAGATAAGGCGGATCTTCTATCGGACGGCGATTCCAGGGTGCAGAAGCTAGATACTCAACATAAACAAGGTGCGATCGCGCCGGTAACCAAGACTGGTGCCATTGAGTTTCAAGGAGCATGACTCCCTGTACCAATTCATCAAGCTCGATGGCATAGACTTCATAACGGCCATCGCCTACCGCTAAACGCAGTTTATAGACCCAATCCCAACCGACATCGGGCTGCTGGGCTTCTCGGAGGATAGGGCGCCAAAAGGTATTGATTTGCTCCACATGCCCTGGGGTGAGGAAACAGACGGTTGCAGTGACGATTTCGTTGGGTGGTTTCCGGAGCGCAATCGGTCGATTCATAGAAGCAGCACTGCTGATGTTTCATAGCCTATCAAGCCCCGGTCCTTGTAGAGAGGCAGAAAAAGATGATTGAAGGAGAATCGTCGTGGCAGATACAACTCTGCTTAATTATCGACAAGACTGTTTGCCGGAGCCGCAGCCACTCCACAGCATAACCACCGCCTTCAACTCAGGAGTAGATAGAGAAGGTGAGTACCATGAAGACGGTAATGCCGGGTCGAACCATTTCTGAGCAACAGTGAGCATTACACTTCACCCCTTCACATATCGCTCTCTGAGATCCTTACCTGATGGGTACTTCGCTAATTTTGACCCTGAAGTTAGACCAACCCACGTTCGAGCGAGCAAACACATTACGTCAGCAATACTTTCCCCCTGAGCGCAATGTCGTTCCTGCCCACGTCATTCTGTTTCATCAGTTACCCGGCGATCAGGAATCAGATATCTCCCACAGCCTGAAAACCCTATGCGCTCAGACAAAGCATTTTCCTCTTTCCTTGCCCTCGCTCCAGCTCTTTGGCAACGGCGTCGCCATCAACGTTAGTTCCCCTGAGCTGATGCAATTACACCAGACCCTATCGACGACCTGGGACGCATGGCTCATCCCCCAGGATCGCCAGGGCTACCGCCCCCACGTCACGATTCAAAACAAAGTGGACTCCACAACAGCCCGCCAGCTGTACGAAGAACTGGAAGCGCAATGGCAACCCATGACGGGATGGGGAGAAGGCTTGTTGCTGTGGTACTACCAAAAAGGACCGTGGGAGTTGGCCAAGGAATTTTGCTTTGCCCAATAGCTCATGCCTCAGGCATTAAAGAGCGTAGGGATGTTGCAGTACGACAACAGCTGTTCTGACAAAGCAGTTGCCCGCGCCGCAACCATTCAAGTGCGTTTGCAGTGAGTATGCTTGCGCCATTGAACGTGGCTAAAACTATGACAGAGACGTGACCAGTGCAGAATCATTGAATTTTTACGGCTTGAAACCACTGTCCTGCAATGCTTTCAGGAGATGTGGCCCATTTTTACACGAATCGGTGCCATGCCCGATGTAGACCGAGTCGCCTAGATGCGCCGGTTGCTGTAGCCGCGCAGGTTCAGGTGGCCGCTTTGTGGGCTGACCCAGATTGGTTACGATGGGGGCACCGTCTTACGGCTTATACCTATGGAAGTCGCGTTTCCCAACGAATTGTTGGTTGCCCTGCGGGAAGAACCTGAGGGCTTTCGCCAGAAAGTCTTGATCTATACCTTGGGCAAGCTCTACGAAATGGGCCGCATATCCGGCGGGTTTGGCGCACAAATCTTAGGCTGCGATCGCTGGGAGTTTTACCGTCTGCTGTCTGAAAATGGGTTTGCCGTCATCGACTATCCCGAGGATGAGCTGGCTGCTGAAGCCGACAGCGCAGACTGGCCCTTACCTCCCCAGGCTGAATGAAGGCCGTCATTAATGCCACGCCACTGATTGCCTTATCCCTAACAGGCCACCTTAAGCTGTTAAATCAGCTCTTTTCTGAGGTCTACGTCCCTAAATCTGTTTATGAGGAAGTCGTAACCCAAGGACAGCAACGGTCCGGCAGCACTGCCGTCCGTAATGCTGATTGGCTGACTGTTCAGCAGCCTGCCCTCACATCTCCTATTCCTGTAGCGTTGATGGGGCTAGACCTCGGTGAGCAAGATGTCATTTTGCTGGGGCAAGAACTGGAGGCTGATTGGCTCATGATTGACGAGCGCCTCGGCCGCAAAATTGCTCAGGCTATGGGTTTTCAGGTTAAAGGAACGCTGGGATTACTCTTGGTGGCCTGTCAGGCAGGGCTGTTAACCAGGCAAGATGCAGCACAAGCTGTAGAGACGTTTAACAGGAGCTCTATTCGCTTGAGCCCCCGATTGCTAGCCTGGTTCAAAGAGCAACTCGCTGCCTTCTAGTTGGAGGGTGTCGCCTTTGAGTGCTTTCGACTGTAGTGGTTATAACCGCCCGATCGCCTCCACCTTCTCCTCCTCCGACACATCCAGGTACCGCTGCAGCGCCGCCATCGACGACCAGCCGCCCAAGTCTTGAATCGCCTTCAACCGCACCCCCGCCTTATCGAGCCGTGTCGCCCAAGTACGCCGGTTGCTGTGGGTGCTGTACCCGCGCAATCCAAGGAGATCGCACGCCTTGCGCAATGCCAAATCACAGGCCTGCCGCGTAATCGGCCGCTGCCCGCCCCGCCCCGGAAACAAATACCCCCGAGCCGGCAACCCCGCCTCATCCAAAACCAACCTCAGCTTCGGGTGAATCGGCACCGCCCGCGTCCGCTTCGTCTTCGTCGTCGCCTTGCGCAGCACCAGCGTCTCCCCCACCACATCCTCCGCCCGCAGCTGCCGCGCCTCGCTGACCCGACAGCCGGTGTAGTAGCAGATTGAAAAGAGCGATCGCATTTTCGGGCTCAGCTCCCCCATCACCTGCTCAAACTGATCGGCTGACCAAATTTCCGCCTGGTCGTGGCGATTTTGCTTCGGCACGGAGTTACCTCAAAATTGGATCCAAACTAGCCCCGCAAACCCTGACTTGCTCTTTTTGTGATTTCAGCAAGTGTAGTTTATCGGCATATCAAGGGTTTCGGCGGTTTAGGGCAGGAAGACATCAAAACAGCGGGGCTTATTGGGAATAGAGGCTTCTTGTTGAGAATAAAGAGAGTCAAAAAAACGGATCCAAAATGGTGTCACTCTGGTGGGATGAGTCGAGTGTGATAAGGAAATTATGTCGTGGAGCCATCTCCCCCTACTCCATCCTTAGATTAGTAAGGGGAGATGGTAGAGGTTTTACGGGAAAAATGTCTTGGCTCAAGAAACTAAATTATAAATTGTTGGAGCAATTCAGAAGTTGCTTCCTCAATAGGGCGATTTCTCTGCTCGCTATTTCGGCGATCATAAACCTCTCTCAAAGTCTCTTCACTATGTCCCATCGCATAAGCAAGAGATGCAATCCTCTCATCTGAAGACCCTTGATCTAAAAACCAAGTGGCAAAAATATCTCGAATCAACTGGCATGATACCCTTTGCCCGGTTAGTCGATTTGAGCAAGCTCGAATAAGTTTACCAAACGCTCCGGCATCCTCATCAAAAATTGTTCCACTCTTAGGCCTTACAAAAACGTGGTTATGATCAGGTTCAAAAGCCATACGCAAATCGTGCCATTTCCCTTCATGCTTTGTAGTCTGAACTAGTTGTCCTCCACTTATCCAATCTCCACTTGGCTTGAGATAGTATCCATATAAGTAAGCTTCTAAGTAATCATAACAACACTTGCCATTTGAGAAAGGAGTATTGGGAATACAGAGCTTTTGGTGACCATATTTTTTACCTGTTTTATAAGACTCTGGCGTCATATCCATATACCACATGCCATCTTTTTCTTTGTAAAGATGACCAGAATACTTATCTTTTAATCGGTTGTTTGGCAATGGATGAATAAGCTGTCCTTTCTCAATACATCTAGGATGCTCTAAAGAGCAAGAAAGGCTTATTTTCAGATTGCGATACTCCTGTAGCCTTCTTGGTGCGCGAAATGTCAAAAAAATAAAAATTAAAAATAATTGAAAACTGTGGGCGACAGCTGTCATGGTTCGGCGATGGCCAGTTGATGTTCTGTGCGCACACTCCTTTCGGAGTGGCTTGACAATCTTTGTCCAAATATCAGGAAGTTCAAGCCACTTTAAATTTATATCAGAAACAGGCTTGGTTAATCTTGAGTCTCTGCTGAGCTCACGACTGAGCTTCCGAACCCGATTCATCACGAGTATATCATTATAATTGTGACATTTTGTTTCTTGATAATACTGAAATCGGATGACAGCAATGACGGTGTTGATGGGAGAAGTTAATGATTTGAGACTGCGATTATATCGTTCAAACTCCAAGTAGTCTAAGAATTTACAAAGCCAAAACTCGACATAGTCAGAAACCCATAAATCATCTAGAAGACTGGCTTCACTATCACCATTTATTTCAGCAAGTGCCTGTGGAACCAATAGATCAAGACTGAGCTTTTCGAGTGAAATCAAAGGCACTAATTCATCCTTTGTGAAGGCTATAATTTTTCTGTTATCGTCATATA
>JBARUP010000527.1:0-2672 GCA_049645805.1 Nodosilinea sp. | reverse complement strand
AAGAACCCGTGGGTTGACAGGGTAAGTAGAGAGCCGTAGCGCGCTCCACTGCTGCGGCTAATCTTAATCTGCTGCATCCCTGAAGCATAGCAACATCACCGATCTCTAAGAGCATGTTCGACAAGGGATCGTCGAGGCTACTGTCGTACTGCCAGCACCTCCGCCTCCACAAATCAAAACTTTTCGAGCCTAGACAGAGTTTGGGCTACCACTTCAGCAGATTGAACTGCTCCATATCGACAGTGTCGCGATTGCGGTAGATAGATAACACAATGGCTAGGCCGACTGCTGATTCTGCCGCCGCGATACTGATTACAAACACCGCAAACACCTGGCCATCAATGTCCACCGGATCTAGATAGTTAGAAAACGCCATCAGGTTTAGGTTGACCGCGTTTAGCATCAGCTCTATGGACATCAGTACTCGAATCACGTTGCGGCTAGTTACCAGGCCGTAAATACCGATGCAGAAGAGAGCAGCGGCAGTCAGCAAAAAGTACTCAAGTTGCATAGCTTACAAAGACTCTGTTCTAGACTAATCAGCGATCGCACTGCTACAAACCCAACGCCTCAGCCTAGCGCTCCGGATCGGAACCCGAACCCGATGACACCAGCTCGCGCGGGCGCTCCGGCAGCTGTAGCGCCTCCGACTCAGCGCCAGGAGCCACATCGGGAATAAACTCTCGTCGGGCTATCACAATTGCCCCAATTAGCGCAATCAGCAGCAGCACCGAGGTTACCTCAAAGGGCAACAGATAGTCAGTAAAGAAGTGAATACCAATAGCTACTGTCGCCATATCCCCTGAGGGAACCTCGCTAGAAATCGCCCAGGGAGTGCTTAGCGTTGATGCGGCTAGTAGCGCAAACAGTCCTACACAAACCCCGCCCGCAGCAATTTTACCCAACCAGGCCCGCTTCATTGGAACAAATTCCTGCTCTTTGTTCACAAGCATGATTCCAAAGAGAATCAGCACGCTGACTGCGCCCACGTAAACAAGTACCTGGGCTGCGGCCACAAACCCCGCGTTGAGCAAAATATATAGACCTGCCATGCTGGTAAAAACACCGCCCAGCAGGAACGCCGAGTAAACGATGTTATCCAACAGTACGACCCCTAGGGCACCCCCTAGCGTCATGGCGGTCAATAGGCCAAAGGCAACGAGTTGTACCCCTTCCGCTAGCGTCACAGTTTTAGACTCCTGGTAATAAATCGAGCGATAGCAGCTGTGGTGACTTAGGCGAATGTACCACGGAATATCGCCCCGTGTACTAGCTCTCAGCCTTGGCGTCAGCTGAACTAGCATCGGCGGCGGCAGCCTCTAGGATCTCCTGGGGCATCTGCCCGGCCCGGCGGGCGTCAGTCGGCAGGTTGTGAGGATCCATCACGCCTTTAGGTAGGTAGGCTAGCTCACGCAGGGGAGTGACCATAGGATCTTGAGTCACTTTGTAGGGCAAGCGGCCCAAAGCTACACTGTCATAGTTCAGCTCGTGGCGATCGTAGCTAGCTAGCTCGTACTCCTCGGTCATTGAGAGGCAGTTAGTAGGGCAATATTCTACACAGTTACCGCAGAAAATACAGACCCCAAAGTCAATGCTGTAGTGCTTGAGGTCTTTTTTCTTAGTCCCTTTATCAAACTCCCAGTCAACTACGGGGAGGTTGATGGGGCACACCCGCACGCAAACCTCACACGCAATACACTTATCGAACTCAAAGTGAATACGCCCCCGAAAGCGCTCAGACGGAATCAGCTTTTCGTAGGGATATTGCACCGTAACCGGACGACGACTCATGTGATCGAAGGTTACAGACAGCCCCTGGCCAATATACTTAGCTGCCTGCAAGCTCTCCTTGGCATAGTCGCCGACTTGTTTTAGAAAACCCAGCATAGGGAAAGCCTCTAGAGTTTTACAGGGTGATTGGGAAGATGTCGTCGAGAAATTAGCGCCCCAAAGGAAAAGACCACCCACCTACAGGGTAAGGCAGCATTCCCCAGCTAGCCACCAAAGGCAACGGGGAAAGTGAGCTTGAGAGCAGCGGTCAGCAGCAGGTTTACCAGCGCCACCGGCAGCAAGAACTTCCAGCCGAAGTCCAGCAGCTGGTCAATGCGAACACGGGGCATCGTCCACCGCAGGAGTACCGCAATAAATACCAGAGCGTAGGCCTTGAACAAGGTCATCATGATACCGACTGAAGCGGTAATCACCTGAAGCCAGGGAGTTGTTTCGCTCACCCCTAGTAGGCCAGCTAGCCAGCTAACCGAAATAGGGAACTCCCAGCCGCCCAGGTAGAGGATGGAGACAATCAGCGCTGACAGTACTAGGTTGACGTAGGAACCCACGTAGAACAAGCCGAACTTCATGCCCGTGTATTCGGTCTGGTACCCTGCCACCAGCTCTTCCTCAGCCTCAGGCAGGTCGAAGGGCAAACGCTCGCACTCAGCTAGAGCCGCGATCCAAAAAATTAGAAACCCAGCGGGCTGACGCCAGATGTTCCAGCCCAGTATGCCGTAGCCCGACTGCTGGTTGACGATATCGATGGTGCTGAGGCTGTTGGACATTAGCACTACCGCCAGTACCGCCAGCGCCATGGGAATTTCGTAGCTAATAGATTGCGCCGCCGCCCGCAGCCCTCCCAGTAGGGAGTACTTATTATTCGACGAGTAGCCCGACAT
>JBARUP010000526.1:0-8862 GCA_049645805.1 Nodosilinea sp. | reverse complement strand
CTACTGCTGGGCACAATCGCCATTTCGCTCATGCTCACACCCCTGTGGATTAACCTGGCCCCCCGCGTGGCGGACTGGCTGCACACGCTGCCGGTGTTGAAAGACTATTTGGATCAGGCGGAGGAGCCTAAGCTGCTGTCGGTGCCTGCCAACCTGAGCAATCATGTGATTGTGGCGGGCTACGGGCAGGTGGGCGAGGTACTGGTCAACGTGCTGCTCAGCCGCGGCTACCCGGTGCTGGTAATTGAAAATAGCGAAACCGCTGTGCAGCGTCTGCGCAACCGCCACGCTCCCCTAGTGCAAATTCCCTACGTCTACGGCGATGCCGACAGCGAGCCGGTGCTAGAAAAAACCTCCCTAGAGACGGCCAAAGCCCTAGCGATTACCCTGCCCGACCCGACTACTACCCGCCTGCTGCTGCAGCGAGCCTTAGCGATCGCCCCCGAGCTAGATATTATTGCGCGATCGCACACCAACGAAGAAATTGACGTTCTGGCCCAGCTCGGAGCGCGCGAGGTGGTGCAGCCCGAGATTGAGGCTGCCCTAGAGCTGGGGTCTCACCTGCTCAACACCCTGGGCGAGCGATCGGTGGAAATTCATTCAGCGCTGGAATGCATTCGCCAGGATCGCTACCGCAGCATTCGCCCGGTGCATCAGATCGGTGAGGGATAATTTTATCCGCTCTAGCGTGTCGCCGAGAAAGGCGCGATCGCCGCTAGGTAGATTCAATGTGCCTTGGAGCCTCGAATAATCGCCAGCAGGGCATGTACATAGGTTTACCACTACTGCATGCGATCAATGGTGCGGTACTGAATGGCTTCGGCAATGTGGTGGGTTTGCAACGCATCGGCCCCGCCTAGGTCAGCGATGGTGCGACCGACTTTGAGAATGCGATCGGTGGCGCGGGCCGATAAGCCCAGCTTGCGTACAGCCCCCTCCAGCAGCGTGCGGCTGGTGTCGTCAAGCGGGCACCAGTGCTTCAGGTGGCGGCTTTGCATGTCAGCGTTGCACTGGAGGCCGGATTCGGCTTTAAAGCGATCGCAGGCCCGCTGACGAGCAGCCTGGACGCGATCGCGCACCGGCTCCGAGGCTTCTCCCGTCTGGTGCTGAGTCATCTCTTCAGGCTTAATGCGGCTGACCACCACCTGCAAATCAATCCGGTCCATCAGCGGGCCAGACAGCCGCGACCAGTAGTTTTCGCGGCTGCGGGGGCTACAGGTGCAGGGCTGCACCGAGTCGCCATAGAAGCCGCAGGGGCAGGGGTTGGTGCTGGCAATCAGCGTAAACTGAGCCGGGAACACCACCGACTGACGGGTGCGGGTAATGGTGACGTAGCCATCCTCTAGGGGCTGACGCAGGTACTCCAGCACGTCGCGCTTAAACTCCGTCAGCTCATCCAAAAACAAAATGCCCCGGTGGGCCAGGGAAATCTCCCCCGGCTTGGGGTAGCTGCCGCCCCCCACCAAAGATGGCCCCGATGCAGAGTGGTGCGGGCTGCGAAAGGGGCGCGTATTCACCAGCGTCCCCTTTTCCTTTAGCAGTCCGGCTACCGAGTAAATTTGAGTCACATCCAGCGCTTCTTCAAACTGCAAAGGCGGCAGAATGGAGGGTAAACGGCGGGCCAGCATGGTTTTACCGCTTCCTGGTGGTCCCACAAACACCAAATTATGCCCCCCAGCGGCGGCAATTTCAAGCGCTCGACGAGCCTGGGCCTGCCCCTTCACATCTCGCAGATCTAGCACGTTGGGGGCGGCACTCATGGCCAGGTTGGTATCTACCACCACCGGATTGTGGGCCGATGGATTGTTGAGAAAATCGGCTACTTCCGTCAGGTGGCCAAAGCTGTAGACCGTTAGCCCCGGTACCACGGCAGCCTCGCGCCCGTTGTCGGTGGGCACCACTAGACCGCGAATGCCCAGTTTTTGAGCGGCGGCTGCGATCGGCAGCACCCCAGCCACAGCCCGCAGACTGCCGTCGAGGGAGACTTCGCCTAAAAACAGCAGGTCGTTGAGGGCGTCGGTATTCACCTGCTCGGCGGCGGCGAGAATGCCAACGCTAATCGGCAGGTCAAAAATAGGGCCTTCTTTGCGCAGGTCGGCAGGGGTGAGGTTGATCACCACCTTGCGCATGGGGAAGGCAAATCCGGCGTTCTTCAGCGCCGCCTTCACCCGCTCCCGCGACTCCTGCACAGCGGTGTCGGGCAGACCCACGATCACGACTCCCGGTAGCCCGCCCGAAATATCCACCTCGACTCCCACCTTGAGGGCATCAATGCCCACCAGCGCCGCGCTCCAAACCCTTGCCAACATGCTGTGCTGTCCCTTGCGATCGCCCCTGCTTCTGGGATTTAGGGTGCCCAGGGGGAAGGGTGCGATCGGCAAACGGGGTGTAGTAACTAAGGCGTTCCTGAGCAAGACGTCCCCCTCTATCTCAGCGCGGTCGACCTTGGCAAACTGCGCTGGGGGGATGAACTGATTCACTACCGTGGCGATCGCTGGCAAGCTGATCTTCTAAAAGCCTAGTCGCAAACCATTCTGACTGAGTTCTTCACTGCCCGGGGTTCTTGGTGGAGAAGACGGACGAGAGCTTGCGAATACTAGGTCTGAGTAACGAGGAAATAGTTTTCGGGAAAAGGTTATGAATTGCGATCGCAGGTCAAGGTTCGTTGCGGTCCTGCGATCGCTCCAGTCTGCCGCAGGACAATAGAACTGAGGAGGAAGGTTGCAAAGAACCATCTCTAAAGAAGCATTTTGCCGAAAGGATCAATCCATGCTATCCCCCATACTGACTTACCACGACACGCTATATATCGCGACCGAACTTGGTGTCCTAGGACTGATTCTATTTCTGGTCTGGCTGACGCCTCACTTAGATCACCACTGGCACTAGCACCGCTAGGTTTATCAAACCATATCCGCTTCAGTGACCAGGAGAACCCTATGTACCGCAAGATTTTAGTGGCCCTAGACAATAGCCCCATCAGTGATTCCCTGTTTGCCCAGGCCCTTGAGCTAGCCCACGCTACTGAGAGCGCTCTACTCCTCGTGCATAGCCTGTCTAACCAGGAAGAAAGCAGCCCCCTTCCCCTATCCAGCAAGCTCGACAATATCTACTGGGCACCGGGCACCGAGCTAGACCTTGAAGCCTGGCGACAAGCCTGGGCGCGTTACGAAGCCGACAGCCAGAAGCGTTTGCGTCACTATGCGGCTACAGCCAACACAGCCGGAGTCTCCACCGAGTTTCGGCAGCTAGTGGGCAACCCAGTCACCGCTGTATGCACAGCCGCCCAAGAATGGGGAGCCGACCTAATCTTGATGGGCACTCGAGGTCGCAGTGGCTTGACTGAGCTATTGATGGGCAGTGTAAGCAACGGCGTTGCCCACAACGCACCTTGCTCTGTGCTGATTATGAAACCTGCCGCTTTAGACTCTGTGGGTTCATCGGCGATCGCCAACGCTGCATAGCTCCCGTTTCCGCAGTTAATCTACGCCTCTAGAGCAATCCTGATAGAGTTCCTTAACCCCATCAGGGATCCCAAGAATACAGAACTGCGGGTAATGAGGTAACGATTCGTGATCTTTTTCCTCAATTCTCCTGGGGAAAACAGGAGATAACCCGTGGAAAAGCCCTGCCTTTAAAGGGGATAACCCCACGTCAGCGATAAAAGCGGCAGGGACGTCTTCCAAGGGTGTGGAAACTAGAGTTAGTTTTCCACACTTTTTCCCCAGCAGTGTTAGCGGTACAGACTGGATAGGCAAAGAGGTCTAGGGCTTTTCCCCAGTTTCCACAGCCTCTACTACTACTACGATCCTTTAAATTTCTCTTTTCTAGAAGGCGGACATTCATTCACAGAAGCAGCCTTGAGGGAGCGGAAGAAGGGTGATAGTATGGGCACCCAATCAAAAAGTCGCGTCTCCTAAATAACTATCAAAAGCATTCTACATAAGGGATCCAGATTTCTACAGAGCTTCGGGAAGAACAGCTTTGCAGGGAATCTATGGCAAAGGTGAGATACTGCTAGTACGGAATCAGCCCGATCGCGTAGACGGGGGGTTCAGGCCTTTGTTCGCTGTCAACTGCGTTGCTCTTTCTCCGTTGCTATGAAGTTTATCTGCCCCCAGAGCGAGCTGAGCGCTCAACTGTCGTCGGTGAGCCGTGCCGTTTCGTCTCGCCCTAGTCGGCCAGTGCTAGCCAATATACTCGTCAAGGCCGACATCGAGAGCCAGACGGTGACGCTGGTCGGGTTTGACGAAGTGCTGGGCATCGAAAGCCGCTTTAGCGTCCAAGTCGAAGAGCCCGGCACGCTAACGCTGCCCTCCAAGCTTTGGGGCGATATTGTATCGCGGCTGGCTAACGAAGACATTACCCTAGAGTCTGACGGCGACAGCACCACCGTTACCCTCACCTCATCCTCAGGCCACTATGAAGTGCGCGGGCTGAGCGCTGAAGACTATCCCTCGCTGCCCACGGTGGAAGAGGGCGAGGCCATATCGCTCTCCGCTGAATCCCTGCTCAATGGCCTGCGCGGCTCGCTCTTCGCCACCAGCGGTGACGAAACCAAACAGGTCCTGACGGGAGTGCACCTGCTCTCTGAAACCGACACCCTAGAGTTTGCCGCCACCGATGGCCACCGCCTATCGGTCGTGCAGACCACCGACGAAGCCGCTGCTGCCGAAACCCCAGCAATGGATGTCACCGTTCCCGCCAAAGCCCTGCGCGAGCTAGAACGCATGATTCAGGGCTACACCTCCAACGAGCCGGTGGCCCTACGGCTAGATGAAACTCAGGTGCTCTTTGACCTAGGGGCACAGCGCCTGACCACCCGCCTGCTAGAGGGGCAGTACCCCAACTATCGCCAGCTGCTGCCCAAGCAGTTTGCTCGCCAGGTAACGGTCGATCGCAGATTGTTGATGTCGAGCCTAGAGCGCATTGCCGTGCTGGCTAGCCAGAAAAACGACATTATTAAAATCACCCTCAACAGCGGCGATCAGTCCATTGCCCTCTCGGTGGAAGCGCAGGAGGTGGGCAGCGGACGCGAAGACCTGCCCGCTCAGATCACGGGTGACGATCTCGATATTGCCTTTAACGTGCGCTATTTGCTGGATGGTCTAAAGGCGTTTGACACAACCGAGGTACAAATACAATGCAATGCGGCCACCAGCCCGGCGGTGTTTGTGCCCCTAGGCGAAACTAAGATTACCTATCTGGTTATGCCGGTGCAGATTCGGGGGTAGGTTATCGGAGGCAAGGAAGCACCAGGCCGGGAGGATGGGATCGGAAGCCACGCGATCGCAGAAATCATCCAAAACGGGGTGGTATTTAATGTCCAAAAACTGGAACAGCGCTATAGAGCCTGATTCCCCGTTTGCCCAGTTGACGAACGCCTTGCCACCTTAGAAGTTCGTCAAATTCGATCGGAGCAGCAGGAATAGCGCGATCGCAGCTCCCACTACCCCCACAGCCCAACCCATTATCCAAAGGCGAGGACCTAGTTGAGTCTGGGCGGTTTGCTCTTCACTGTTGCTAAGTACCGATGTCTGGACTAAATCATGCTGACTATCCACAGGGAGAGAGTCTCCAGTCTGGGGGACTGGGATTGCTGTACTGCCTGCCGCAACAACCGTGGTGTAGCTCAGCTCAAAGGGGGCAAAAGCGGCATCGGTTCTGGGACTACCAGTGAGCACAATCCGGTACTCGCCCACCTCAGGAAACGTAATTTCTGCCCCAGGGATATTTTCAAAGCTCTCGGGCGACAAGGCTTTTAGCACGGGCTGCATGGTCGGCGGCCCCTCCGCCTGGCTAGCCCTGTAGACAGCAAGTTTACAGTCGCACTGGTCGAGGGGAATTACTCTGCCGCCCTGCTGGGTAAGGGCAACCCAAACTCGGGCCGGTTCTCCGGCTTTGGCGCTGTGGTCAGGCTCCAGGTGCCAGGTGCCTGCAACATCACTCGACACCTCAGTCTTGTGGGCCTGGGCGGGCACCAGGCTTGCGCTCACGCCAATGACCAGGGCACCAAACAGGCTAAGGCTTGGGCGATACATAATACTTCTCTAGAGACAACAGCGACCAAAACCAGCGCGATCGCAGCAGCCGCCCCAGCAGAGACAGGGTGACTAGGGCGATCGCCGCCAGCCAGTTCTGCATAGAGCGCTCAAATCCTCCCAAATAGTGCGACCCCACCAGCAGCGTATGGGCTACGACTAAACCAAAAATAGGCACGCTCAGCAGATGCAGCTGCCGCCACTGGTGGCCTAAGTAACGCTGGGCCTGGTCAAAGCTGGTCGTGGCCAGGGGCACCATCAGCCCAAAGGCGACGATGCCGGCCCAGCCGCCCACTTGCAGCCTAGGCAATAGAAAGGGCAGCGCCGAAGGGTTCCAGCCCATGGTGACCATGTGGCCGACGTGGGCCACAGAGAGCACAAAGCCCCCCACCCCCAGGGCGCGCCGATAGATAAATAAAGGCGACCAAATACGGCTAATGGGTCGAGCAACGAGGGCCGAGAACAGGCAAATCAACGCCGCATGGCCCGTCAAATCTACGCTGCCGCTGCCCCTAAACACGGTCAGCAGACCAATAGTTAGGGTAATCCAGCCGCCCAGGCGAAACAGCTGCCCCCGGCGATCGGCACTGACCCACCCGGTTGACACCCCGACCCCTAGCATCATCGGCAGCGTGCCCAGGCCAAAGGCCAGCATGATAGCCCCGCCCGCCCACGGGTTAGTGGTCTCTGCGGCCTTGAGCTGGGCCGCGTACAAAAAACCGCAGGGAATTAGTCCCCAGGCTAGGCCCAGCAGCAGCGGCGTCCAGCGCTGGGGATTCAGCGAAAGGCCCTGCATGGCTCTGCTGAGGCGATCGTGCAGGTTGGCCTGCATCATGGGATTGAGCAGAGGCACATTAGGCACCTGAGCGGGGTTGATCTGCGCCAGCCCAAACCAGACCAGCAGCAGCCCGGTGACGACGGCAACGCCGCGCCGCAGCGGGCTACCGATACCGGCCATCTGTCCACTGGCCACCAGCACCGACCCTAGCGCCCCAATCAGAAGACCGACCAGGGTGTAGCTGGCTAGCCGGCCGAAATTAAGCAGCAGATGAAAGCGAACGTGCTGCCAGCGGCTAGGCGTTTCAGATGATTGAGACAGCGAAAATGCGACTGTGATGGGTCCACACATGCCCAGGCAGTGGCCAAAACTGCCTAAAAATCCAAGGCTGGCGATCAGCAGCAGGTCGAGCATTCTACAGGGAGCGGGCGCAGGCGGGTATTTTTGAGATTAGCACTCTACCTTGCCCAGTGTCTTTGACCGTCTGTCTGTTGACAGAACATCCGAGTTCAAGCTTTGAACAGATTACAACACTGCGCTCAGGGTGTCGTAGCGATTTTTGCCTGACCATAAGGGCACAAGCTCAGAACGGCGCAGCGATCGCAGGCTGGATTTCTGTAGTAGCAGCACCGCTGCCCGTGCAGCATCATAACCTCGTGGTTATCGTAGACCTGCTGGGCATCCCATTCATCCGGCAAGAGGGCTTCGAGCACCGCGTGGGAGGGCCCTACCGCTAGGGTTGAAGAAATCAGGCCTAGCCGCTGCGCCACGCGGTGGTGGTGGCTATCGACGGGGAGCGCTCGACCCCGCAAATCACTAAAGCACAGCACGGCCGCGCTGGTTTTTGGCCCGACGCCGGGCAGGGCTTCTAGCCAGGCGCGGGCCTGGGGTACGGGCATATCTTTGAGAAAGTTGAGCGACCATTCGCCCTGGGTTGCCTCACCCACCAGACGCAAAACCTGCTGAACGCGAGGTGCTTTTTGCTCGGGCCAGGTGCAGGGGGAGATCGCCTGCTCGACCTCCGCCGTAGGCGCATCCCGCACCGCTGCCCAGGTCGGGAACTGGGCCACTAGCTGCTTAAAGGCGCGACCAGAATCTTTGTTTTTGGTGCGGTGAGACAGCAGCGATGACACCAGTTCGCTCATTGGGTCGAGCCCGTGAAAGTAGGGAATCGGACAGCCATACTCGGCGCAAAGGCGATCGTGAATGGCGATCGCCTTGCGCTGCAAATCTGGATCAACTGACTGGCTGGCCAATGCGTTTTCCCTGCTCGCTTCGTTCAGCATAACGACACAGTCCCCTACCTGGCGAGCTGTGCATGCCCTCAAGGGCGATCGTACGTTATGCTCCGTCGTTGGAAAGATGCTGCCCTACCCTGAGTCCTTTAGGATGCGATCGAGGCAGGGAAATTTAAGTACTGAAGCTGGCTAAAGTAGCTGGGCCGCGTCAGTCTGAGGTCTCAACTAGTTCGCACCTACCCTTAATCTTCTTCAAGCTGTCAAAACACAACACTATGAGCGATACGACCATTATCAAAGTCACCTCTGAAGCTGCACCAATGGGTGCCATGGGGCAAAAGCATCTAGCCCTGAGCAAAAATATGGCAATGCGGCTGTGGGAAAATGAGCAGCCCGGTGAAGCCAAACCCGAGGCCCAGCGGCCCTATGAGGCGATCGGCTACGTTATTACAGGTCGAGCCGAGCTGCATTTAGAGGGGCAAATGGTGGTGCTAGAGCCCGGTAACTCCTGGGTTGTCCCCGAAGGCGCTTCTCACACCTACAAGATTTTGGAGCCCTTCACCGCCGTTGAAGTGACAACGCCACCCGCTGTTTTGCAGGACCACGATTAGCAACAAAAAGCGCCTCAGAACCCTGGAGCGCTTTTACCTTCATTTGACCTGTTTACAGAATGGATGAGGCATTAGCCTCGCCCAAGCCTAGCCGATGATTTCAGGAGCCTGAGTAGCCGCCAGGTCGAGGGGGAAGTTGTGCGCATTGCGCTCGTGCATCACTTCCATACCCAGGTTGGCCCGGTTGATGACAT
>JBARUP010000525.1:0-1547 GCA_049645805.1 Nodosilinea sp. | reverse complement strand
ACCCCGACCACACCCACCTATTTCGTCCTCAGGGTTCCGCTGGCGCTCCCTTGCGGGAGCGCTCCACGAAAGACTCTGCTCAGCCGGAACCGCTGCGCGAACAGGGATAAGGACTTCTAAGTCTTGACCAGAACTGGCGCTGGGCTTAGAGTGACTGCATACAAATTTATGCCTCTAGGGTTCCGGTTTAGCTGAAAAGCTAGGCGACTGGTCCGAGAGAGGCAGGTTGGCGATCGCAATGGTCGAAGACTGGCCCTGAGGAGCCATCGCCAGCTACACGGCGGGATAAAAGCCCGGGAGGATTTAAGAAGTTGGGCAGTTCGGCTTCTTCAATTTTCCTGGGCTTTGTTGTATCTAGGTTTAAAACTGCGTTTAACCGTACTGTCTAATGCACTCCTGTGAGGTTCTCAGATGACGACCGATCCATCCAATGATCCCGTATTTCAAAGCCCAAATGGCACGTCTTCAGAGGCCCAGCGTGCTCTGGAGATGGAAGCCCGCCTGCCCCTGACGGGCTGGCAGCAGGAGGTTTCCCAGGGACTAGAGTACGGCCTAGAGGCTGCCGAGAGCATTCGCGATCGCACCATTCCCACCTTTTCCCGCGGCGAGCTGCCCCACTACGCGGGCATCAACACCTTTCTCAAAGCGCCCTATGTCGAAGACGTGCGCAAGGTTGGCGAGTACGACGTGGCGATTGTCGGCATTCCCCACGACTCGGGCACAACCTACCGCCCCGGCACCCGCTTTGGCCCCCAGGGTATTCGCCGCATTTCGGCCCTCTACACCCCCTACAACTTCGAGATGGGGATTGATTTGCGCGAAAGCATTACCCTCTGCGACGTGGGCGATGTGTTCACAATCCCGGCTAACAACGAGAAATCCTTTGACCAGATCTCCAAGGGCGTCGCCCACGTGTTTGCCTCCGGAGCCCTGCCAATTTTGCTGGGGGGCGACCACTCCATTGGCTTCCCCACGGTGCGGGGCATCTGTCGCCACCTGGGTGATAAGAAGGTCGGCATTATCCACTTCGATCGCCACGTCGATACCCAGGAAACCGATCTAGATGAGCGGATGCACACCTGCCCCTGGTTCCACGCCACCAACATGGCCAACGCCCCAGCCGAGAACCTGGTGCAGTTAGGCATCGGCGGCTGGCAGGTGCCCCGCCCCGGCGTCAAGGTGTGCCGCGAGCGGGCTACCAATATTCTCACCGTTACCGACATTACCGAAATGGGCCTTGACGCTGCGGCTGACTTTGCGATCGCCAAAGCGACCGACGGCACCGACTGCGTGTGGATTAGCTTCGACATCGACTGCATCGACGCGGGCTTTGTACCCGGCACCGGCTGGCCCGAACCCGGCGGTCTCATGCCCCGCGAAGCTCTCTACCTGCTGAAGCGCATCGTGCAGGAAACCACCGTCTGCGGCATTGAGGTAGTTGAGGTTTCTCCCCCCTACGACGTCAGCGACATGACGGCGCTGATGGCCACTCGCGTCATCTGTGACACTATGGCCCATCTAGTCAAGTCGGGGCAGCTGCCCCGAAC
>JBARUP010000524.1:0-8788 GCA_049645805.1 Nodosilinea sp. | reverse complement strand
GTCGTCCCCGGATCAATCCTTTGCCTGAGTTTGAGGAAGTCTGGGAATGCCAGGTGGCTGTAGTTGGTGGCTCGCTGGGAGGAGTAGCCGCTGCCCACCACGCCATGGCCAGCGGTGCTACAACTTGTCTAATCGAAGCCGCTCCCTGGTTAGGAGGCCAGATTAGCGCACAGGGGGTGTCAGCGCTAGACGAATCATTAAGGATGCGCCAGGCCGACAACCTCTCCCCCAGCTGGAGACGACTCCGTCAGGTTATCAAGCAGCAGGCGGTCGAGCTGCCCGAGTGGAGCCCGGGCGGTAAATCACGCTCAGTAGCAGATATTAACAGCTGCTGGGTGGGCACGCTCTGCTTTCCGCCTCAGGCCGGAGACAGCGCCGCTGAACAGTTTTTGGCAGCCTCACACACCAGCGCTCCTGCTAGTCGCTGGGCAGCCATGACCGCCTTTAAAGGGGCTGAGTTCGATGCTACGGGACGCCGTATCACGGCGATATACGGAGTGCAGCGCGTTCCAAAGGATCCTAGCTATAGGCCCATGGGGCGGCTATCTGTCGAGCTATCAGACTGGTACAGCTGGTCACCAACCGCTGCATTTGATCGGGTACCGATCAAGCTACAGGCTCCCCCTGGCCAGCGTATGATTGTTATTGACGCCACCGACACTGGCGAACTAGTAGCCTGGGCTCAGGTGCCCTATCGCCTGGGCTCTGAGTCTAAAGCTACTACTGGCGAACCCAACGCCGCCGCCTTCGACAACTCCGACTGTACCCAAGCATTTACTTACCCTTTTGCCATCGCCATCTACGACGACGGTGGCGACAGCCTCGCGGCCCTGTCTCGGCTGCAGCCAACTTACGCCCTGCATGAGCACCGCTCATCCTATGGCCTAGAGGGCTTTCCGTTCTTTGCGGGTAAAAGCATGTTTCACTACCGGCGCATCGTCAGCCAGGCTCGCGGCAACCCGTACACCAGCGCCCCGGCCGCTGGCGATATCACCATGATTAACTGGAATCAGGGCAACGACTGGAACCTGATGGATCCACCCTTGATACTCAACGCAGCGGCCCTGGAAGCGTCTGGGCAACATCAAAACTGGATGGGGGGTCTGTCACAGTCGGCTCTCAAGTTTGGAGAGGAGAACGCCCTCGCGTTCGCTCACTGGCTGCTTGAGACCCAGGCTAGCCCGAGTTATCCCTTGGCCTACCTTCACGGGGACGAGAGCCCCATGGGCACCTTGTCAGGGCTTAGCATGATGCCCTACCTGCGCGAAGGCAGGCGAATCTTGGGTCGGGCCGCCTATGGCCAAGACGCGTTTGCCATTCGTGAAAACGACCTACGCTACAATTTTCCTAATCAGCGCGACTTTAGCCCCACTGCCGTAGGTATAACCCACTACGCAATCGATCTTCACGGCTGCCGCTACCGCAACTGGCAGCCTTCGGGCGAAGCGATTAGCGCTCCGGCTCAAGAGCCTCGCGTAAAACCAGTACAACTACCGCTAGAAGCCCTGATTCCTCAAGGAATAGACAACCTACTTATCGGCGGTAAGGCCATGGCCACAACGCACATTGCTAACGCCTCTACCCGCATCCACTACGGCGAGTGGCAAGTCGGCGCGGCAGCAGGAGTAGCGGCGGGCTGGCTGATGTCTCCCGGCACGCCTATTAACGACCCGATAGAGGTAGTTCCTAGCGGCTCTATCGGAGTGCTGCAGGAGATAATGCGGATTCACGGGCTTAAGACTAGCTGGTAACCATGGTCATGAAGGCGGTTTAGTAGATGTGTTAGGCAAGGGACTAAATGTGGCACCAGCCAAAATTGTAGCTCTAGAGCGCTAGCTACTCTCTAATGGTGTATTGAATAAAGCAAACACATGTCTGCAGCAGCGGCGAAGCCGTTCTCGACCGGTGGGATCAGGCATAGCTTCACCTGAGAAAACCCAGCTGTCGATAGTAGAAAGACTCCAGCGCTTACCTCGATGATCAAATCCGGCTAGATCGAGGCCAATAACTCGTCGATCGCCTCTAAAGCGCGTTTGACCGCTGTCTGTCTCTGGATCGGTGTACAAACGAATCTGTACCAGCAGACTGCGGCACTGAAATAGCCGACTTACTCCCGGAAAATGAAACCCTAAATCGATTGAGTCGGGGTCGACTAGACCTCGAGTGGCGGGATCATTAGCCCAAGGTTTGAGATCGGCCCGCAAGTCAGGCAGTTCGGACTTAAAGAGGCCCACAACGGCAGCTATTTTGCTGGCAAGCTCGATACTATTAGCCTGTTCTGCTGCGTTCACGCGATCTGCAACGATAGTAAAGGAGCTATAAGCATAGACCAGCGCTCCTGGCTGAACCGTCAACTGGGTAACGACTAAACCAATGTGACCTACTCCGTCACAACGGCACTACGACATACATCGAGCATGCGGTGGTCGTTGTCGCTAATATTATCAATGGCGAAGAAGCCGCTGAGACTGAAAGGAGACAGCTCACCAGCCCCCTCAATAGCGGCCACCGCTGGACCATTAGCTAGAGCCAAAGCGTAGGGGTACGTCTCTTGATCGTAGCTGTTGACGATCGTCATCGCCATTTCGGCACCTTCTAGCTGGCCGTAGAAGCAGTCAAAAGATGAGCTGGGGTAATACAGCGCACCATAAACGCGATCGCCAGTGCGTTCAAGCACTACATAGCCCTGCCCAATCTGAGCGGGCTGAGAAACCTGACCAAACAAATGACGACTTGTTTCGGGCAGTGCAGCAGCTGTTTGTGCATTGACTGACATAGCACCCAGGCTTGCTAGAGCCGCTGTGCCCGCCAGTAGACACGAGAGGGGACTTCTATGGCTACAGACCCGTCCCAGAAATGGCCTTGAAATGGAGGAGAGTAGTTTGGATTGCAGCGTTTTGATACCCATAACCTTAAACCCCCTGTAATCATTTTTTAACACTAATCCAGCGTTAAGCCGGTCACAGCAGAACTACGTAGTAACGGTAATTCATGTTTCTTTATCGCTCTAAGGCGTTGTTGTGCGGCATTTTTAGGGCTTTTACCCTAATCTCAATGTAGTAGACTAGAAGAACCCAGCTTGCTGCTCCAGCACGAACCGTAACATCTCTTTTTAGTAAGGAAATTAGAACCTTAAGTCAGTCAGTTTGCCCTTAACTTTGCGCTTCAGCAGCAAAATAACGGTAGGTTGATTTTGCTAAATCACCGTCTGCCGTTACGTATAGTGTCGGGTCAACAGACCGAAAGCACATCCTCCCATGGGCCAGATTGACAACTGGTCACGCCCCTCCTCGGGCCTAGGCCTGTGCTCAGACTGAACTGTATAGAGCCTGATACTCAAGGTAAAATCGTAGGTAGAAGCTGGCTTTCAAATTTTTAGGAGACAGTAATGGAGGGTTCCTCCACTTCCCTTGACGACGTTCGAATACCCCTCAAGCTGCTGTTATTTGTTGACAAGCGGCCTAGCCTGGCCCAGCAGGTGAGCCAGATCAAGCAATACCTAAAAACCCTTGAAACTCACTTTGAATTTAACCTTGATGTAGTCGATATCGGTGAGCAACCCTACCTAGCTGAGCACTACAAACTTGTGGCCAGTCCTGCTCTGATCAAAATTTCTCCGTCCCCGCAGCAGATGCTGACGGGCAGCGACATTGTTAACCAGCTAGCGCGATGGTGGCCTAGGTGGCAGCAGGAGCATCTAGACACCCTTAACGTCTCCAAAGGCGACTTTGCTAGCCCTGCTGATCAACCAGCCGATCAAGACGATTTTAGCTACTCCTCTGAGCTAATGAAGCTCTCTGACGAAATCTTTAGGCTCAACCAGACTCGGGAGGAACTTGAAGCCCAGCTGCGCTTTAAAGACCGCATCATTGCTATGATGGCCCACGATCTGCGCAACCCTTTGACTGCCGCCTCTATTGCCATCGAGACTCTAGAACTGGGCTATTCTCCCGATCAGGCCCGCACCCTCACCCTTAAGCCTGAGCTCACGGGAAAGTTGCTCAAGCACGCAAAGACTCAAATTCGGGCCATCAACCGCATGATTACCGATATTCTCAAGGCGGCACGGGGAGCCTCAATTGAGCTACAGATTGTGCCCCAGGAGCTAGATTTGATTGCCCTTTGCTTAGATGTCGTCGATGCGTTTCAGAATCGACTGCGCGAGAAGCATCAGGTGCTAACTACCGAAATCCCCCAAGATTTACCTAAAGTCTACGCTGACGGTACTCAGGTCAAGCGGGTGATTGCGAATTTGCTCGACAATGCTATCAAATACACCCCTCAAAAGGGACAGGTCTCTATCGTCGTGCTCCACCGCACGACGCAAAAGGTGCAGGTTTCTGTAACCGATACCGGCCCTGGTATTCCTGCCGAGAATCGCGACAAAATTTTTGAAGAAAGCTACCGACTGCAGCGGGATGCTACTCAAGATGGCTATGGGCTTGGGCTAGCTCTTTGTCAACGCATTGTTCGAGCCCACTACGGACAAATTTGGGTTGATTCTGCCGAGAGCAAAGGCAGCTCTTTTTACTTTACCCTCCCCGTCTATCGTAACTGAGGAGCCGGTTTGCCTAATTTCACTTCCGCAAGTCTTTTGTGCCCTGCGCTAGGGCACGAAAGATCAGGATTTGAACCAAGCCGGTCTACTAGCTTTCACGCCTTGAGCAAGACGCTCAGTACTGGAGCGATCCCAACCTCCCTCCCTGCACTAAACTCTAGGGCTTGTGGCAAGATAAGGGCCATGATCAAGCCGTTTTTAACCTACTTTAGGTCTAACCTTTGGGGCCATGCGCTGGCCATCTACGCCAGCAACCGGCTTTGGCAAGAGGTGTGGCTTCAGGCTGTGCGATCGCGCTGGGCTGAGGTGGCAGCGGCGATCGCCTTTCTTTGGCTGCTGGGGCTATTGGGGCTCAGCTTTGTACTGCTACATCTGGAGCAGCAGGCGCTGTGGCTGCCTGCGGGGGTCAGGGCACTGGCTCACGGGCTGAAGGCAAGCCTAGCGATCGCCGATGCTAATGCCGATACTAGCTTCAGCCGCTGGGGGTTAGGCCTCTTGGGTCTAGGAGCCTGGCTCTGTCTAGTATCGGGCAGTCAAAGACTAATTCGGCTAGTGGGCGTTGCCTACGGCAGTGGCACTAGTCGGTCAGCCAGCTGGCGAACTCGTCTTCTGCCCTGGGGGTTAACGCTGCTAGGTCTAGGAATTGTCGGCCTGGTTCTTAGCCTAACGGGGGTGGAGACGCAGCCTGGCCTAGCTGAGAAAATCCAGCGGCTGGGGCGATGGGCGATCGCTCTGGCCAGTATGACCCTGGGGCTAGCCGTGGTGTATCGCTCTTCGCCCCGGCGCTGGCCCTCAGGGTTGCCCCTATGGCCCGGTGTCAGGCTGGTTCTAGTCTTAGGGTTGGCAGAGCTGGGTCTGCGGTACTGGGGGTTGGCCTGGCTGGCTCGGCAGAATTTGGCCTATGGGTTGTTGCTGGCTCTTGGACTCAATTTAGTAGCCCTCTACGGGCTCATTTTACTGGTCCCCATGGGGGCTCAGGTGAACCTCAGTACCCTGCGCCACCGAGGTGCTCGCCCTGGGGGAAGCCCGCCGATCACAACACCCCCCCCATCTTTTGAATCTTTCAAGATCAATCGCCGCGACTAAGGGGCAAACTTAACCAAAATCCATCCTCTAGCGAATGCGCTGAAGGCTGCTGACAATGCCCAAACCAAAGCATGTCAAGATCAGCAGCCAAACCACCAAACCCGGTAAAAAGGCCAGCAGCGACAGGCCTCTTAAGAACCATACAAGCGCAGTTAATCCTAGAGCACCCAAAAACAGCTTAGTCAGTGGTTGTAGCGGATAGCGGCGACGTCCCATAGCAGCAGTGACTCCATTCGTAAAGCTTTTACTAGATCCCGAGGAAATACAGGCAGCAGTAGATAAAAGCACCGTGATGATACGATGACTTTCCCTCGCCCCCAGCGCTAGCTCTCGTTTAATAGGGAAGTCAGCAATCTAGCGCTAGCCTGATCGGCATCCTAATCCTAATTGTTACTAAGGTAGCGGACTAAGGTCAGAGGTGTTGCTAGGTTTGCGATCGCTTCGAGGAACCATTCTTGAGCCACCGGGTTCAAGTAGCTGGCAGTCAATACCCTTGGCCTTCAAATGGGGCCGTGCTGTTAAGAGGATATAGAGCGGTGGTTGTTAGCAAAACGCAGATGGTCCAAGAGGCTAGCGCCGCAAAAGATTTTCTCGCCCAGTTTTCTCCCGGCGACCAGTTTGCTCTGCTGCGGGGAGATGTACTGCTTAAGTCACAAGCCAGCCCGGATGGGGGTGCGGTTACGGCCCACATGTACGTGCCCCTGGCCCGACCACAGATTTGGCCTCAGGTTACCAACTACAGCTGCTGGACTCAGTACTTTCCCAACATTGTGCACAGCGAGGTGATTGAAACTGTCAAGACCGCCACCCAGCGCTACCGTCGCCTTTATCAGGTAGGGCGAAAAGGATTCCTGCTGCTCAGCGCTCAGGTCGAAATCTATCTCAAAGTGGTTGAGACCACGTGCGAAGCTATTCAGTTTCGTCTCGAGCGGGGCACGTTTTCTCACTTTGCAGCCGATCTACATCTACAAGACTTTAACCAGGGCACCCTACTAAGCTACTCCGTACAGGCGGCCCCGACTATTCCAGTCCCGTCTTTCTTGATTGAGCAAGCCATGAAAACCGACTTGCCCGGTAACATGAGGCAGATGAGGCAGGTATTGTGCGCGCGGTACGGCGTGGCCTAACGGCTATAGCGCTCTACGAAGGCCCGACCCGCAGCCATGGCGGCACTGCTAGTGCTGTAAAACGTGCCATCGCTGAGCACATCTAAGTCGGGCTTAACGACCCAGCACTGGTAACCTCGCTCTTTGCTGTGGCTAACGCCAATAATCCACCCGGTCATAGCAGAAACTTGCACTACCGAATCGGTGTCCATGGCCGTGTTCTCCCCTAGGCCCAAGACCTCGTCTCGCCCCAGTTCTGCAGGCTAGCCGAGTCAGGCTTGATGCCTGCGGTGCTATGGTAGGGCAAATCTATTTTTGCGTTGACAAACCCGCTAACTTTCTTCCTAATTCAGCTCTCTACTCTACCCCTGCGGCAATGAGCAACCAAACCCTTACCCTCGACGATCGCCTCTACCGCTACTTAGTCAATAACTCAGTCCACGAGCCAGAGGTGCTTACGTCTCTGCGCCACGAGACGGCTCAACACCCCATGTCTCGGATGCAGATTTCTCCTGAGCAAGGTCAGCTAATGGCTCTGCTGGTGCAGCTTGTAGGGGCAACTAAGGCGCTGGAGATTGGGGTGTTTACAGGCTACAGCGCGCTGCGGGTGGCGCTGGCGCTGCCGCCTGAGGGCAAGTTAGTAGCCTGCGATGTTAGCGAAGAGTACACCGCGATCGCTCGCCGCTACTGGCAACAGGCGGGGGTAGCCGACAAAATCGACCTACGCATTGCTCCTGCCGCCGATACTCTAGCTCAGCTTATCGAGGCTGGAGAAGCTAACAGCTTCGACTTTGCCTTTATCGACGCCGATAAGAGTGGCTACCCTACCTACTACGAGCAGGCTCTACAGCTGGTTCGCTCTGGCGGCTTAATTGCTGTAGATAACGTTTTGTGGTCAGGCCGGGTTGCTGACCCAGAAGTAACCGACAGTCGCACTACCGTACTGCGAACTTTTAACGAAGCGATTTACCACGACCATCGTGTCGTTACTAGCCTGCTGCCCATTGGCGACGGTCTTACCCTGGCTATGAAGCGTTAGAGTTCGGGCTCTTTGGAATTAGAGAGGTCTTCATAAGCTGCTAGCCGCCCTCAACCCGGTGGTGATGTTTGATGTCCTGCCGCTGTGGTACTGGCGGTAAGCTGCTGATTCCCAGAGACTAAACCAGCATTATTTACCGATGCAAAAGCGGCTAAAGATTTCATCGAGCATAGACTCTGTGACCTCGTCACCCGTGATGCTGCCCAGCGCCGCGATCGCCGTTCGTAGATCAATTGTCCAGAAGTCGAGCGGCAGCTGATTTTCGATCGTTTGCTGCACCTGACGCAAAGCCGTTCTAGCTTGGGCTAGGGCAGCTCCCTGGCGCTGGTTAACGGTGAACTCTAGGTTGCCCGAGGTGAGTTTGTCGGCGTGGACGGAGCGAAGAATAGCCTCTTCTAGAGCGTCAATACCCTGCTGCTGGGCGGCAGCGGTATGCACCCTGGACAGTTCCTGGGGCAGATCCAAGCGGGCTACCCGATCAGCGGAGACAAGATCCACTTTATTAATCACCACAATCAGCGGCCGATTGTGGCCTTGGTCACAAACCGACTCGTAAAGGGCGTTGTCAGCTGCCGTCCATCCTGCCGCCGCGTCTATAGTTAGCAGTACCAGGTCCGCGCTCTGGACCACCTGCCGCGATCGCGCAATTCCCATCTGCTCAACCGTGTCGCTGGCATCGCGGATGCCTGCTGTATCTAACACCTGAACGGGAATACCGCCTACCACCAGCTGCGACTCCACCACATCGCGGGTGGTCCCAGGCAGATCGGTAACAATGGCGCGATCGCAGCGGCTCCAGGCGTTGAGTAAACTTGATTTGCCCACGTTGGGACGACCTAGGATGGCCACCTTGAGACCCGTGCGCAACAGTTCCCCCGACTCAGCCGTCGCGAGAATGCGGTTGACCTCGCTCAGCACCTCGTCAATCTGACGGCCCACGGCGGCTTCGTCTAGGGCCGGCAAGTCGTCCTCAAAGTCGATGCGGGCCTCAACCTCAGC
>JBARUP010000523.1:0-19990 GCA_049645805.1 Nodosilinea sp. | reverse complement strand
CGATAAGACTATGGTTTTCATTGATTTCTACGCTTTTTCTAGTTGAACCCTTCTTTTGTGTAACTTAGCACGGGTGTCAAGAAAAATCAGAGAAAAGGCTATCCGCCTTGGCCCCTGGTTATCTCGGTGCCAAGTACGCAGTCCTTTGAGGTCAGCAGCTCACTCACAACTCAAACATTCATATTTGCGGCCAGTCCACTTCTTCTCTAGCGTAATATCGCTGATCTAGTGTTGTCAGCTTCTGGTTCAAGAACTCGTATCCCTGTTCGTTCAAATGCAGCTCGTCTGGCTTGCTGCTCTTTTAACCCCGCCTCAGACGATACTGCTTCTTAGATTGGCTTTGGGCTTGAGTATCGCGAGGGGTTACGACCCAGGTATGCTCTCCGTTCAGGTAGTCGTAGATAGCAACTATCGCAATCGAGTTTTTTAGCGTCACGTAGAACGGCAAGAAGAGCAGGTGCTTGGCGTAGTGGGAAAGCGAGTAAGGCCTAGACGCGACTTTGGCAGCGGCCAAGATTTGGTAAACCCCGCTGAACAGGGTAAAGCCTCCAGCAATTAGAAAATAAAGGCGCATCTGCCCCAGAACCGCGCTGGGCACTAGGAGAGCCGCCAGCAGCACAGGCAAGAGCTGGAGGGAAATCAGCGCAAAGGATTCGCAGTAGTACAGTAAATAGGTCCAGTAGAACTTCTGCCATCGGTTGAAGTAGGGCGATCGCCACAGCCGACGCTGATAGAGCAGGGACACTTCCAGCCAGCCGTGGGCCCATCGTTTGCGCTGAAACCAAAAGGTTTTGAGCGAGGTAGGCGCTAGCTCGCTGGTTACAATACTGCGATCGTGCAGAATTTTGTAGCCGTTGAGCAGCGATCGCAGTGAAGCGTCAATATCCTCGGTCAGCCGACTGGGGTCAAACCGGATTCGCTTAAGCACATCGGTGCGCCAGTACCCATTCGAGCCGCCGAAGATGCTGGAATCGGTCAGAAACGACTTGGCGGCATGGCTGATGCCGTAGAGTTGCTCAAACTCAATGGCAACATTCTGGGTCAAGAAGTTCTCGTTGTAGTTGCGAATGACGTTGCGCCCTTGAACAACAGCGTATCCCTGGGCAATCCAGTGCCAGGCCCGCCTGAAGCAGTCAGCTCCGGGGTGATGATCGGCGTCAAGCACGCAGGCGATTTCCCCGGTAGCTATATCGAGAGCCGCGTTTATATTTTCAGCTTTGGACCGGCTGTCTACCCGCAGCAGAGTTAGCTCAGGATGCTTGCGGGCCAGCTGCGACAGCTCAACTTCAATGGGAAGATCAACCGGGGTGTTATAAGCCAGAATGATTTCTAGCCCGCCAGCCGGTCGCTCAACGTGAAACAGCAGATGTTGCAGAGTTTCAACGATAATGTCTTGCTCGTTGGGCAAATAAGCAGCAACCAAGAACGAACAGCGCGGCACCGGATCGATTGGGTAGGGACACTCAGAGCCTCGCACACCTACCCACGCTTTTACCTGGCTAAGGGTCTTCGTTGAAGAACGGCTAGCCTGGCGGGGATAGACGGCAAATCGACGGAATAGCGCGTTGCTGGACTCGATGATAATCATCACCGCATTGGCAAAGAAAAGAGTCATCACGGTGGCCTGGGGGCCGACCAAAGCCCACCCGCTGAGCAGCAGGCACCCGTAAAACACAGCGGGCAGGCCAATTAGCAGCACGTGAGTGAAAATAATCTTCTGAATCTCGGCAGACCACGACTTGGCCACAGCGCAGCTCCTCAAACGACGGTTTTAATGGAATAGGGGCTGGTTCGAGCCGTAGGTGCGGCCTCGACCAGTCGCAAGCTGTTGGCGCTGACCCACGCTGTTTGTTGCCCCTCTAAAATTTGGCAAAGGTAGGTTTCACCGTCGTCAAGCAGCGTTTCGACTTTTCGCACGCTCCAGTCTCTGCTCTGGTAGCTGACGCGATCGCCCACTACTGGTTTCCAGCTGGCTCTCTCAGACGTCGGGCTTTGCAGCAGCAGGTAGTCGACGTCGCGCCACAGCTGCAAAGCAGTGCGCTGAACAAAGGGACGCGCCGCATCGGCAATCATGGCCAAGGCCAAGGTGCCAACCACCATCAGCGGCAGGGAAACCCAGTATCGCAGCAGGCTACCGTGAACCCACAGATTAATGGTTCGGTCGATTACAAAGCCGTGGATGAGGAAATAGCTGTAGCTGTGGGTGCCTAGCCGCTTCATAGCGGTGGACAGCATCGGTAGGGTGCTAAGCAATCGCAGCAGCACTACAGCAATCATGACCAGACCCACCGGCAGCAGCAGATCGCAAACAATCCAGCCTGAGCGATAGAACTGAGCTACAAAACCTGCGGCATACACCAGCAGCCCAACAGTTAGCAGCCGCTGAGGACGCCAGAACAACGGCCCCTGGTGATGGCAATAGGCCTCTGCGATCGCCATGCCCACCACAAAGGTGCTCAGCTTGGCCAGAAAAGAGACAAAAGGCAGCCAGCCGTTCGGCGTATCGACCATAGAGTAGGTTACGTGGCCGCCGAAGTGATAGACAGCCCCGTAGCGGTAGAGCAGCGTAATAGCGAGGCTGGCCAGCAGCAGGTTGCGAACGCCCCACCGGGTTAATAAATACCAGAGCACTGGAGAAATCAGCGTAAAACTGATGATTAGGGCAATAAACCACCAGGGTCCGCTGGTTGCCAGCAGGAGCCTGCCCTCAAAGTCAAAGAGCAGCGGAAACGTCGCCCCGGCAAAGATGTCCCACGGTGACGGTCGATAGCTGTTGGTAGCCACACCAATCAGCCAGAGCACCGGATAGGCCAGCCACGCTACGGTCCAAAACGGCCAGAGAATCCGCAGCAGGCGATTGACGATAAACTCACCAGCCCTAACTGGGCCGGCTTTACTGCGCAGCGACAGCACCAGCACAAAGCCCGCCATCAGGATAAAGACATCAACGGCCTGATAGCCAAACCACACCGGCAAAGAAAGTGCAGCGGCAAGGGGGTTTCGACCAAGATGGGGGCTGGCACTGGCGATCGCAGCCCAGTTGCTTCGCAGCCCAGTGGGCTGAGGGGCATAGGCATAGTCCGTAAATAACAGCTGGGCGTGGTAGAGCAAAATGCCCACTGCTGCAAAGATCCGAATGCCTTCTAGCCAGCTAAGCTGCCGTTTCGGCTGAGGATTCACCAAGGAGGGTAGAGACATAAAAAGCGATCTAAATGGACTGGATCTCGAACAGCCCCAAGGCCCTAATCAGGGGAGGGGGCTAGATTGGGCAAACAACTCAACAGCATCGGCCCGATGGGGCCTACCCGCATCTCTCGTAGGGAGTGTGCGCGTAGGCCCCTGGATCTGAGCAGCCGCTACTGAACAGGAACCGATTCAGGAGCTTACCCAGGATAATAAAGGGTTAAAAATTTATTAAAGGTAATCACGGGCAACATTTTATTTCGCTGTTTGTTTCATTTGGGTTTGTTTTCCTTGAAATTGGATGCGGTAATCTTCCACGGACGTCTCTACAGCGACTTAGTTCCCTGAGACTTCGTTTAAAAGGCTATAGCTCAGCCCCAGCACCACCGCTAGCCAGCGCGAACAGACCGACCGGTTTAGAATAGAGGCACACCCAGCGCTTCAGTTCGGCCCCCTCCTCCTATGCTTGATCCCCGCATTCCTGCTGGCCCGCTTAACCAAAAGTGGAGTCACTTCAAAGATCACTGCCGCCTAGTCAGCCCAAAAAATAAGGCTAAGCGCACGGTTTTGGTCGTCGGTGCTGGCCTGGCAGGGGCCTCAGCGGCGGCGACCCTAGCCGAGCTGGGCTACAACGTTAAAAGCTTCTGCATCCAAGACTCGCCCCGCCGCGCCCACAGTATTGCAGCCCAGGGCGGCATCAACGCCACCAAAAACTACCCCAACGATGGCGACAGCGTGTGGCGGCTGTTCTACGACACCATAAAGGGAGGCGACTACCGCTCTCGCGAGGCCAACGTGCATCGCCTAGCGGAGATCAGCAGCTCTATCATTGACCAGTGCGTAGCCCAGGGCGTGCCCTTCGCGAGGGAGTATGGCGGCCTGCTCGACAATCGATCGTTTGGCGGTGCCCAGGTGTCGCGCACGTTCTACGCCCAGGGGCAGACTGGGCAGCAGCTTTTGCTGGGAGCCTACAGCGCCATGATGCGGATGGTGCAGGCAGGCAAAGTTGAGGTCTACGCTCGCCGCGAGATGCTGGAGCTGGTGGTAGTTGACAACCAGGCGCGGGGCCTAGTGATGCGTAATCTCGTCACCGGGGAGCTGGAGCGCTACGCCGGAGATGCGGTGCTGCTGTGCACAGGCGGCTACGGCAACGTCTATTATCTCTCTACTAACGCCAAAAATTCTAACGTGACGGCGGCCTGGCGCTGCCATCGGCGGGGGGCCTACTTTGCCAATCCCTGCTACACGCAGATTCACCCCACCTGCATTCCGGTGTCGGGCGACTACCAGTCAAAACTGACGCTGATGAGCGAGGGGCTGCGCAACGACGGGCGGGTATGGGTGCCGACCAAAGCTGGGGACACCCGCCATCCCGACGATATCCCTGACGACGAGCGCGACTATTACTTAGAGACCCGCTACCCCGCCTTTGGCAACCTAGTACCCCGCGATGTTGCCTCCCGCAACGCCAAGGCGATCACCGACGAGGGTCGCGGCGTGGGCGAAACAAGACTGTCAGTGTATCTGGATTTTCGCGATGCGATCGCATCGCAGGGCCAAGACACCATCGCCGCCCGCTACGGCAACCTGTTTGACATGTACCAGCGCATCTCAGGGGAAAACCCCTACGAAACACCTATGCGCATTTACCCTGCGGTCCACTACGCCATGGGCGGTCTGTGGGTTGACTACCACCTGATGAGCACGATTCCGGGATTGTTTGTGCTGGGTGAGGCGAATTTTTCTGACCACGGGGCCAATCGTCTAGGAGCCAGCGCTCTGATGCAGGGTCTAGCAGACGGCTACTTTGTGATTCCCTACACTCTAGGTGACTATATTGCTGGGCAGTCTCTCCCCACCGTGACGACCGACGACGATGCCTTTGGGGAAGCCGAGGCCAGCGCCAAGGCCCGCATCACAAAATTACTCAGCATTCAGGGTGATAAGACCGTAATGGAGTTTCACCGCGAGCTGGGCCGAATTGTGTGGGATAACGTGGGTATGGCGCGCAACCGGGAGGGGCTGGAGAGCGCGATCGCCCAGATTCAAGACCTGCGGGCCGAGTTCTGGCAAGATCTCAGGCTCCCCGGTAAAGCCAACACCCTCAACAAAAACCTGGAGTTTGCCGGACGCGTCGCCGACTTTATTGACCTAGCCGAGCTGATGGCTCGCGACGCCCTACAGCGCGAAGAATCCTGCGGTGGCCACTTTCGCGAAGAGCACCAAACCCACGACGGCGAGGCCAAGCGCGACGATGAACACTACGCCTTTGTAGCGGCCTGGGAGTATGCGGGGGAGGGAAGCATGCCCCAGCTCCACCGCGAAAACCTGGACTTTGAAAATGTACAGCTCACTCAGCGTAGCTATAAATAAAATACAGGCTTAAGGAAAAACATAGCAAAATGCATAGATATAGAAACATAGAAATACCTTCCCAGACAAAGATCCAGAGCTTCTAGTGCTCTCTATAGCCATGAAAATTGCTATAGATATAAAAATTGAGTCAAACGGAATGGGTGTTTTGGTCGAACTTTTATACACCATAAATCGTGAGAGCGCAATAGATGATCAACAGCATTGAACTCAAAAATTTCGGACCAATACACGAACTTAATTGCAGAAATCTAGGTAATATTAATTTAATTATTGGCGGAAATGACTCTGGGAAAACTATTCTTCTCAAAGCTCTTTATAGCGCAATGAGAACATTAGAAGAGTACAAGCGTGGCAACGAACCTCGTAATGCAAGAGAAATTCTTGCTGAAAAGCTTTACTGGACTTTTGAGATAGAGAAAATTGGTGATCTTGTCACCAAAGGGGCTGATGAGCCACTTTCTTTCAAAATGGAGCTTAGCAAATCAGATTTTTGCTATGATTTCGGAAAAGATACGACGAAAACTATTCTAACCTTAGAAAATCATGTTCCCCCCAGAGATAGCAACTCTATTTTCTTGCCAACGAAAGAAGTCCTGTCTCTATACAACGTAATTCTACGATCTCGTGAATTATACAAAACGTTTGGTTTTGACGACACATATCTAGATCTAGCAAGGGCGCTACGTCAACCTCCTCAGCAAGGTAATAATTACCCAGAGTTTGTTGCTTCTCGGAAAAGCTTGCACGAAATTTTGGATGGCAAAGTTGAGTACGATGAAAAGGCAGGTCGTTGGCAGTTTAAGAAAGGTAATCAAAAATTTTCAATTGGCGTAACAGCAGAAGGGATTAAAAAGATTGCTATTCTTGATACCCTTTTGGGAAATCGATACTTAGATCCAAAATCAATAATCTTTATTGATGAGCCAGAATCAGCTCTACACCCGGTCGCGATATCAAAATTTCTTGATATCGTAAGCGTTTTGGCCAAACGCGGTATTCAGTTCTTCATGGCAAGCCATTCTTACTTCGTTGTCAAAAAGCTCTTTCTGATCTCTCAAGAAGACGATCCGCTCTCTGTCAAGATACTTTCTTCAAACAGCGGAACTTGGAATGTAAATAATTTAAAGGAGGGCTTACCAGAAAACCCTATTATTAATGAGTCAATCAGGTTATACAAAGAAGAAGTGAGGCTCGCATTAGAATGACGACCGAGCCAATTCTTGAATCTGGAATATCATTTGGTCCTTATCCAACTGGTCAATTCTTTTATATTGAAAAAAGCAAAACTTATTTGGCTATTCAAGATGGAGTCAAGATTGCAGAGTTCTTAATTTTTGCTTTAAATAATAGTGGACCTAGAATATGGATCATTGAAGCAAAATCCAGTTCTCCACGCCCTGAAACAGTTCCAAATTTTGACGAGTTTCTGCAGGAAATTGCGGACAAACTTTCTAATTCGCTCAATCTTTACATAGCAATTTATTTAAAGCGACATCCTTCAACATGTGGCGAACTCCCAAGTTGTTTTCAGGTAATCGATCTTGATCAGATTGAATTTCGTTTGATACTAATCATAAAAAACCACCAGTTGAGTTGGTTGCCGCCACTGCAGGATGAACTTAGGAAAAAGCTCAAAGTGACAGTAAAAGTCTGGGACTTAGTACCTACTTCAGTTCTAGTCTTGAATGAGGATTTAGCAAGGGAAAGCCAGATTTTAGCATTCGATGCTGAATAACTTTCTTGTCATCTAGAACTGGAAATTTCAAATATCTGCTGTGTTTTCACATTTAGCGATTCTAGCTGGAAAGAATCAAGAACATCTTCACCCCTAAACGTCGCCGCTTCGCCATAACCTCCATCCCTTAGCTCTAGCACCAGAATCGTGGCATCCTGCGGATCGACAATCCAGTATTCAGGAATGCCCAAGTCTTGGTACTGACTACGCTTGGCCACGTAGCCTCGGTTTCGCTGCACCTCCCCTGGGCTAACGATCTCAACCACCAGCATCGGCGGCCCCATCGAGATCCGTAGCGTGTTGCGTCGCTTTAACTGCTCAACCTGCTCTTCGTGGATGACCGTGAGGTCTGGGTAGCGGTTTCTCGGCTCACCGCGTACTTCGAGTTCTAATCCATGGCCTCGAACTCTTCGATAGTCAACCTTGAGGGCTAGCTTTAGAACCAGCAGTGTTGCGATTTCAATGTTGAACCCTGACTCTGGCGGCACCTCGATCAATTCTCCGTTGAATAACTCATAGAGATTATCTGTCCCATCATCGTAGGCCAGGTAGTCTTCGAAGCTCTGAAACCGTTGCTTGAGCTGAACCATGGGTTTGTAGGCCAACGAGTGTGGCAAGCAGTGAGCCGTTCTGGGATGAGTCTATTCTAGTGCGATGTCTTGGGCTATCGATGCAGGGTTTGAAGGCTAACAACGTGCCTCAGCCCCTGGTAGTTAGGGCATGGTGCGGGACGCGCTAGCGCGGGCTTTTACCCTGAAATCGTGCTTGTAGAGCCTGCCAAGGGCGCGATCGCCCCGGCCCCACCAGCACGCCGTAGCGGGGGCTGAGCAAAAACGATAGAGCGAACAGCGCCGACACGACCAGCACAATAGCCGGGCCTGAGGGCAGATTGACGTAGTAGCTCAGGTACATGCCGCTGATGCTCGAAAACACGCCGATCGCAGCTCCCAGCAGCATGACCTGGTGCAGGCGCGGCACCAGCAGATAGGCCGTTGCCCCCGGCGCAATCAGCAGCGACAGCACCAAAATCACGCCTACCACCTTCATGCTGGCGACTACCGTCAGCGCGATTAGCACCATCAGCCCGGCGTTAAGCAGGCCCGTAGGCAGACCGCTAGCTCGGGCACCCAGAGGATCAAAGCTGTAGAACAGCAGCTCTTTGTAGAGCAAAGCAACGGCCAACAGTACGAGAGCGGCAATAATGGCGGTATCGCGCACGTCGCCAGCGGTAACGCCCAGAATATTGCCAAACAAAAAGTGGTTAAGGTCGATCTTGTTGTCTTTTTGAATCGTGGTAATTAGAGTAATGCCCAGGGCAAAAAAGGCGGAAAACACAATCCCCATCGCCGCGTCTTCTTTGATTGGCGATCGCGTATGAATCCAGGCAATGATAACTGTGCTGATCACCCCAGCGATGAAGGCACCAACGAAGATGTTGATGCCGAGGAGAAAGGCGATCGCCAGCCCCGGCAGCACCGAGTGGCTAATAGCGTCTCCCAGCAGGGCCAGCCGCTGCACCATTAGGTAGCTGCCCACCACCGAGCAAATCACGCCCACCATAATGGCTACCGCCAGCGATCGCTGCATAAACGCAAACTGAAGCGGCTCAAAGAACCAGTCCAGCACGGCTAGCTCAGGCAGCATGGCCAAAGAAGCCTACATGGCCACCGTAGGCGCGGGTCATATTGTCGCGGGTGAGTACCCAGTCGCGGGGTCCAGCGGCAATCAGCTCTTTGTTGAGCAAAATTAGCTGGTCAAAGTTGGTAATTGACTCCCCTAGGTCGTGGTTGACGACAGTCACCGTATTTCCAGCCGCTGCCAGCTCTCGGAAGATGTTGAACAGCACGGCCTCGGTTTTTTGGTCAACCCCCACAAAGGGTTCGTCAAAGAAGAAGACCTCTGCCTCCTGGGCCAGAGCACGAGCCAAGAACACCCGCTGCTGCTGACCACCCGACAGGGAGCCAATGGGGCGATCGCGAAACGTCAGCATGCCCACTCGCTCTAGGGCCTTCGTGGCCAGCCGACGGCTGACAACAGAAAAGCGGTTAAACCAGCCGGTCTTTTTGACTCGGCCCATCATCACCACGTCCCACACGGTGGCAGGAAAAGTCCAGTCAATCTGCGATCGCTGAGGTACATAAGCCACACGGTCGAGCTGGCGGGCCATCTCTCCATCGCCGTAGGTAACCCGACCCGTAACTACCGGCATCAGCCCCAGCATGGCTTTGATTAGCGTACTCTTGCCCGCGCCGTTGGGGCCAAAAATGCCCACCACCTTACCAGGCCGCAGGGTGAACTTGACATTCCGCAGGGCCTGAACATCACGATAGTTAACCGTCAGGTGGTCAACGGTAATACAAGGGACCATGACCGGAGTCTCCAACACAAACTTCGGGGCGTTCTCAAAAATGAAATGATTATGAAATCTAGTGTATCTTAAAAATGAAAAGAATATGAAATAAAGCTCATGGGTTGGATGACTCTCTTGCCAAGGTATAGAACCCTGGCCATTACGGCACTGGCCGCAGGGCTAGGATTAGCCAGCTGCAACCCAGCAGAAAGAGGTACATCTGACTCATCCCTCAGTGGGGGCGATACTCGTCCGGTGGTGGTTGCGACTAGCACCCTGATTGCCGACTGGGTGGCCGAGGTCGGCGGTGACCAGATTGCGCTAACCGGCATCTTGCAGCCCGGTGCCGATCCCCATGTCTACGAAGCAGTACCCGCCGACAGCATCGCCTTTGAGCAGGCCGACCTGATCTTTTACAACGGCTATAACCTAGAGCCCAGCCTAATTCGCCTGCTCAGCGCGGCTGGGGTTGATGCTCGCCGCGTAGCCGTGGGGGAAGTAGTGCCACCCCTCGATCTAATAACCAGCGACACGGTGCCCGACCCCCACGTCTGGGGTGATGTCAGCAGCGCAATACCCATGGTTGAAGCCATCCGCAAAGAGCTAACTGAGCTGGCCCCAGACCAGGCCGCGCTGTTTGCCCAAAATACCGCCGCCTACGTCAGTGAACTCACTCAACTCCACAGCTGGATCAAGGCTCAAACCGCTACTATTCCGCCCCAGCAGCGGCAGCTAATTACCACCCATGATGCCTTTCAGTACTACGCTCGCGCCTACGGTCTCACAGTGGCCGGAACGCTGATCGGCCTCAGTACCGAAGAGCAGCCCAGCGCTCGTACCGTGCAGCAGTTGGTAACGTCTATTCAAGCGTTGGGAGTGCCCGCTATTTTTGCTGAAACCACCATTAATCCTCAATTGATTACCACCGTAGCAGGCGAAGCAGGTGTCATACTGGCCCCAGCGCAGCTATATTCTGACTCTGTTGGTGCCCCTGGCAGTGACGGCGACACTTATCTAAAAATGATGGCCGCTAACACTCGATCGATCGCCGAGAACCTGGGCGGTACGGTATCAGAGAAAGACTTCTAGGGACTTGGCGGGCTGGGTGGTAGACCTTCTAGCACTACCAGGGCTTTGGTTACCTCTTTGACCAGAGGGGCGGCTACCGTAGACCCATAGGCGTCGTCTCCCTTGGGTTCGTCAATCACGGCAAGCACAACATAGCGGGGAGCATCGACGGGCAAAATACTAACAAAGCTTGTCACCCGGCCGCTGCCGTAGCCACCAGTGGCGGCTTTCTGGGCGGTACCCGTTTTACCGCCGATCCGGTAGCCCTGTAGTTTGGCCGGTGCACCAGTACCGTCATCCACGACTGATTCCATCATGGCGAGCACCTGCTGGGTGGTCTGCGGTGAGAAAACAGTCTCGGGTTGGGGACGATCCGGAGTCCAAACCGTTTGGCCGTCGTCGGTAACCATACCGCTAACAACGTGGGGAGTAACGAGCTTGCCGCCGTTAGCTAGAGTAGCCAGCAGTTGCAGCATTTTCATGGGCGATAGCGAGAACCCCTGGCCAAAGGCTGTCGTCGCCAGCTCTACTTTGCTTTGAATGAACTGCTCACGGTCCTTCATTTGCCCAGCGGCTTCGGCGGGTAGGTCGATGCCTGCGGGGCGGTCGAGGCCAAGACGCTGAAGCCAAGTGTAGTAGTCAGCGGCAGACATTTTCTGCATAATCCGCACCATGCCGACATTGCTGGAGTACTTCAGCACGTCGGTAATGGAAAGCGGCCCGCGACCGCCGACGCTAGCGTAGTCGTGATTTCTGATTTTCCACTCGCCAAACTGCAGCTGCCCGCTGTCGCTGACTACGTCGTCGGGGGTAATCAACCCGGCCTCGAGGGCGATCGCAACGTTAACCGGCTTAAAGGTTGACCCCGGCTCATAAAGATCGCTAATGGCCCAGCTTCTGAGATCGCTGAGGTCAGCTTTGTAGTACTGATTGGGGTCATAGGTGGGCACGCTGGCCAGGGCTAGTATTTCGCCGCTGGGAGCATCCATCACCATGACGGAGCCTCGCTTAGCTCCGTAGCGATCGACTACGGTTTGCAGCTCCTGCTGAGCCGCTCGCTGTAGTCGGCTGTCGAGGGTAAGGCGCAGACTAACGTTACCAGCTGGCAACGAGCCTGCCGGAGCAGTCTCTGGACTGCTCGACTCTGGGGTCGGCGGCTCCGAGGCTGTCTCTACTGGGGGACCGTAGACCTCTGGGTCGATAGCTGGCTCAGCCTGGGATGCGGCAGCGGTCGGTGCCAAGCTGAGCGCGTCTTGATAGGCCAGCTCAAGTCCGGCCTGGGGCTGCCCTTCGGTATTGACAAACCCCACAATAGGGGCGAATAGCTGCTGTTGCGGGTAGAAGCGCTGCTGCTGGGGATGCAGCTCTAGTCCGTTAAGACGCAGGGCACGAATGCGGTCAACGGTAGCCTCGGGTAGACCATCGACCAAGCGAATGCCCGTAGGCTGGCGGCTAAACTGGCTCAGCAGGTCTGATTCTGGTCTGCTTAGCAGAGGGCTGAGGGTCGCTGCCATCTCCGGCAGAGACAGATCAAACAGCTGGGGGTGGGCGTAGAGGGTATACGCTACCTGGTCAACAGCCAGCACGTTACCCCGGCGATCGACGATGGAGTGACGCACCTGCCGCTGCACAGAGGGCAAAAACCGCTGCTGCTCAGCCAGACTGGCTAGGCTAGTGCCCTGGGCTAGCTGAAGCCAGGCCAGCCGACCCGCGATCGCCACCAGCGATAGCACCAACAAGCCCCAAACCAGGAGCAAGCGCACCCGAGTAGACGCTGCAGCGGCGGCAACCACAGGTGGACGGGAGCGTTGACGACGGCGACGGCGAGAAGAATAGACAGAACTAGCCATGGGAAAAAACAGGTAAGCGATGGGCTAGTACTCAATACCCCAGGGGTACATTCACCTTAGGCAGGGTAAGACCCACAGCTGGGGCAGGCGATGGCGACTGTGCAGCAGCCGAACGGGGCGTAGGCTTGAGAAAAATGACATCCCCAGGTTGAGGGGGCGTGAACTCTAGCTCATTGCCTTCTACCTGGTGTGCCAAATGATTTTTCAGCACTTCGTTGGCGGTGGTGAGCTGCTGCTCGCTGCGCTGTAGGCGACTCAGCCGTTGGCTGGTCTGGCTAAGCTGGCGGCCAACATAGACAGAAGCACCGTAGCTGACCAGAGTGAGCACTACTAGAGATACCGACAGGGTCGACACAACTAGGTGCAGCTGGGACAGCCGCCGCACCAGCCCGGGGGCATCGGTGCCGGGAGCCGTGGGCAGAACCACAGGCGGGGCAACCCTGGGCCTAGTCTCTGCAGGTAGGGCCACACGGTGACGCAGCGGAGCAGAGGCAGTCGCTGACCTACTCTGGGATGGTACTGGACGAGGCACATAGGATTTCAGCGCAGCAGACATAGAAAACCCACACCAGGAGTGAAACTGAAGTCAGGATACTGCATTCTGAAAAATTTGAGCCGTCAGGCCGCAAATCTGCCCTGAACTACAAGCCATTGTGGCTAAAGCTTAGTGCCGCACTCCGAGCAGAAGTTGCTGCTCGAGACATTCTGGTGTCCACAGCTAACGCAGGGAACAGCCCCGTCTGCCGCACCCGTGCCGTGCACTTCGGGTAGACCAATCATCTGATGGTTGCCCTTGCCTGGAGCAACCATCGGATAGCAATTCTCGTCACGGCGCACGCGTACATCTAGCAGCACGGGGCCATCGTGGGCCAGCATAGCCGCCACGGTTGAGCTAAGCTGGTCGCGATCGCGCAGCACTATGCCCTTGATGCCGTAGGCCTGAGCCAGCAGCTCAAAGTTGGGCATACCCACTTCCATATTTGAAGACGAGTAGCGATCGCCAAAGAAAGCCTGCTGCCACTGACGCACCATGCCCTGCCAACCGTTGTTGATGATAACGGTCTTGACCGGAATGTTGTACTGGGCCAGGGTGCCCAGCTCTTGCAAGTTCATTTGGAAGCTGGCGTCGCCGCTGATGCAGATTACGGTTTCACTGGGTAGCGCCACCTGCACACCTAGCGCGGCGGGCATCCCAAAGCCCATGGTGCCAAGCCCGGCGCTAGAAATCCACTGGCGGGGGCCATTCTTAAGAAACTGAGCCGACCACATCTGGTGCTGCCCAACGTCGGTCGTGTAGTAAGCGTGCGGAGCCTGGGTCGCCAGCTCGGTGATCACTTCCTGGGGCGATAGTACGTCAGGGTAGGTGGGCACAACCAGCGGGTAGTCACGCTTCCAGCGATCGATGCGATCGCACCAGGCAGCCGTTTGATTAGGGGGCGGCAGCTGGTTCTCTTCCTCTAGGCGGCTGAGTAGGTGGGTTAGCACCTGCTTTACATCACCCACAATGGGTACTTGGGGAGCGCGATTTTTGCCCACCTCTGCCGGGTCGATATCGATGTGAATTACCTGGGCACGAGAGGCGAACTCATCGAGCTTGCCGGTAACGCGATCGTCAAAGCGAGCTCCGACCGCGATCAGCAGGTCGCATTCACTAACGGCAAAGTTGGCGTAGGCGGTACCGTGCATGCCCAGCATGCCTAGCGCCAAGGGGTGGTGCTCGTCAAAGGATCCCTTACCCATCAGCGTGGTTGTCACCGGGATTTGAAAGTATTCTGCTAAGCGGCGAATCTCAGCGTGGGCACCGGCGGTAATAGCACCGCCACCAACGTACAGCAGCGGACGCTCGCTCTGGCGCAGCAGTCGCAGGGCGGGGGTAACCTGACGCGCGTTGCCCTTGATGGTGGGTTTGTAGCCAGGCAGGTTGACCTCGCCCGGCTCCACGGGTACGTAGTCAAACTCCTTGAGGCCAATGTCTTTGGGAATATCAATCAGTACCGGGCCAGGGCGACCGGTCCGAGCGATGTAAAACGCCTCCGCCACCATGTGGGGAATCTGCTCGGGAGTGCGCGCCACGTAGGAATGCTTAACCAGCGGTAGGGTAATGCCAAAGATGTCGGTTTCTTGAAAGGCGTCGCTGCCGATCGCGTGGCTGGGCACCTGGCCAGTGATCACCACCATGGGTACCGAGTCCATTTGGGCGGTGGCAATGCCAGTCACCAGATTGGTGGCCCCTGGGCCAGAAGTGCCAAAACAAACTCCAACCTTGCCAGTAGCGCGGGCATAGCCATCGGCGGCGTGGGAGCCGCCCTGCTCGTGACGCACTAAAATATGGCTAATGCCTCCGGCGGCTTCGGCTCGATAGAGCTCGTCATAGATAGGCAAGATAGCCCCACCAGGGTAGCCAAAAATATGTTCTACGCCGTGCCGTCTGAGGCTGTCGATCAGGGCAAAGGCACCTGAGGCACGGCGAACAAGGACATTGTTGAGAGCGGCAACAGGAGTCGTCATAGTGGCGAGTGCTTGAGTTTGGCTAGGGCTAGAGTGCATTGCTTAAGAAGAAAACCAAATCAGAATAGTTTCTCCCTTGAGCCACGCGGGCAGTCAACAAAATCACCGCCGCTGCTTTACAGGAACAAGGCTTCTGAATGCTGTTAAATGAGAAACATTTCCCCTCATACTAGCAGCAGTGGCTGGAGTCTTACGGTCGTTAGATTTACTTTAGATCAATGGTTATAGGCTGTTGATATTCAGCTAGGGCTTAGGCCATGACCATTGGTTATGTAGCGGTCGATAGCTGCCCGCGATCGCTGAGAGAGAAAGTCGGCAGCAGTCAGCCGCTTGCGATGGCCTGCCTCCACCGACCAGCCAGCTACCGCCTGGGGTTGCTGCCACAGGGTTAGGTGCGGTACGCCTGGCTCTGCGTAAAAGTCTAGATCTCCGGTGCCAAGCCAGCCAGAGGTGTGGTGGGTAAAGCCGTCGTGGCTAAGCCGATGCACCGGCACCTCTGGGTCACGGGGTACGCCCCAGCCGTCCACCATACATAGAGCAAGGACCGGTCCCCGGTGACGCTGCCAGTAGGTCGCTAACGCCGCCGCTCCAACACAGCCAGCGCTAAACGCCCAAATAATCAGCGGTGGAGCGGCGTTGAGGGTGACGCCATCGACAGTGATGCCCAGGTGAGCTTCGAGGGTCTGGCGCAGAGCAAAGGGCGAAATCACCCCTAAAGAGCTATGGGGGGCACAGATCGCCGTACTACGCCGACTGAGGTCTTCATCCCTAGCGATCGCAGCCAGCACCTGTCCGGTGTAGCTGAGCGGGTGCATTCCCCCGCAGACCAACAAAACAACCTGCAACGGCCAACCTCGCTAACGCATCTTCAACACGAAGGTATTTCCATCCTCCCACATTACGTTATGTAACAATCGAGAGCATAGAAACACCCTTTGGAAACAGTAAAAAAATGAGAAACAATTCACTTTACGTAGTTTCCGTAATCGTTTGCAAGAGAAAGGTAATTTCTTCCTAAACCTTAAGTGGAACTACTCAGAGCTTTGCGCCCACCCAGCAATATTGAATAGGGTGTATTTTCAGCTACTTCACTAGCGTGATGTCCTTCGGGTCTTGTTTGCTGTTTTCTCTCCTATAAATGGATTGAGCAGAGCAGAGCCTCTAGAAAGACGCTATTTTTCTGACCGTCTCGTCGGGCCTATAGCAGCAGTTCTAAGCTAAGCAAGGCATATTTTTCAGAGCTGAACTGTATCGACGCGCTTAACCATTGCCCTATCTCTTATCTCAGGAAGAGAGCTCAGAGGCTTCTTGATAGCGCGTCTTAGATATATATCAGAATCATTATTTTTTCCCTACTCGTTCTAAAGCCCAAATTCAGATGACTCAAGCAAATGTCAATTCAACTTTGCCGGTTGTAGCAGATAAGATCAACAATATTTTGGCCGCCTATTCGCTTTACGAGTACCGGCAAGTTTTTGCTGTTCCCGAGCTGCATCAAAAGCTGACAACCTACGTTCTATCCCATTTACCAGTAGTCCAAGTTACGGCGGACAGTGGTGCAGCTAGCGACACGTCCCCCGCAGGACGCCGTTGTTCCGCTGAGCAACACGACCAGATCGATAGGCTCATTCATCGAGGTATTGAGGCTTTGCTAGGGCATCTTGAAGCGCAGCAGGGGCGTCGTAATACTGAGCCCTATAAGGCCGCAGTGTCGCCCAGCTGGTCTGGCCAAGGGCGCGCTAGCCGCAGTAGGGAGCCGTAGCTCAACCTCCAAGCCGTTTGGGCAGCTCCTCTCAGGGCGACGGTCAGGCCCGCTTAGACGACCCAGTCTACCGACCATCGGATACCGCCTAGAGAGAAACTTTGGCCGTAGCCGGGTTGCCGTTCGGTTCTACCCATAGCTCAATGGGTTGCCGAGGACGTAGTCTCATAATAGATGGCGGGCTGTCTAGTAGTAGGCAGCTTGCCACCTGTAGCTCGTGTGCCGCAGGTAGCCTATCGCAGAGACAGGAGACGCCTTGGTGGAGTTCCTACCCCTTAGTTCATTACTTAGTGAGCAGCCCTCTAGGACTGCCGTTGAGGGTAGCCATTGGCAGCGCGGAGCAGCCCTAAGCCTATTTAACGGTAGTTCTAGCAGTCCGTCTCAGGCCCACATGCAGGCTGAGCACGAGTGGCTAGGGGGCATTACGGCCCTGATTAAGCTACTGCTAGAACGCCCTGCCGACCTAGAGTCATCTGAACCAAATGGGTTGCAGTCGCTATCGGGGGGAGTAGTGTCAGGGCCGTTTCCGGTACTGCCCGACCGCCTCAGGGGGCAGCGGCTCTCCCACTGGCTGCTGGTACCAGAACCGCTGGAGCAGATTCTCTCGGTTACGCGCCCTCTGCTGCCGGGACAGGATAAGCGAGAAGCCCTAGGCCCTGGCTGCGATCTGCAAATGGTGCCTCTTGCCGACAGCGACCCTTTGGTGGGTGAGCGGTTTTGTCTCTTGCTAACCCGTCGCTTTAGCCTGCTGCTGGTGCTGGGCTATGGTGCTGATGGTTTGCCCCAGTTTCAGTTTTCCTTTGACCCTGAGGTAGTGAGTCAGGGGTGGCAGCAGCTGCGCGATCGCGTGTCGGCTAGCCGTCCACCGCTGCTACCAGCGTTAGATCGGCTGCTCGATCAGTTTCCCCCAGCTGCTCCAGACTACCGTTTAGTAACCCGCTATAGTCATCTCCTCTTGGCCCAGCTGCGGCAGTACTCTCAGCCACAGGAGGCGTACAGCCAGCCCGCAGCAGTAATGCCGACCCTGGCACTGCCTGATCGCCTGGCCCTAGCCGCATTCCAGACTAATCCTAGTCCCCACTTTAAAGGCGGTGCTGGCCGCACGGTGAGAGAGTCAGAACCCACTCCTATGCCTAAAGACAGCCCCGATACCGAGCTGCTAAAGGCGATGGCCCACGAAATTCGCACGCCGCTGACGACGATTCGCACGGCAACGCGATCGCTGCTCAAGCGCAAAGACATCGGCGACGAAGTAGCCAAGCGGCTGCGGCTGATCGATCGCGAATGCACCCAGCAAATCGATCGCTTTAGCCTAATTTTTCGGGCCGTAGAGCTGGAGACAGACCAGGCCGCCAGGGCGCGATCGCCGCTGTCGGCTATTTCTCTCAGTCAGCTCTTCGACGACGCCATTCCCCGCTGGCAGCAGCAGGCTAGCCGCCGCAACTTAAACCTAACGGTAAATGTCCCCCCCTGTTTGCCGATGGTGAACAGCGACCCGGCCATGCTGACCCAGGTGCTCACCGGGCTGATCGATCGCTTTACCCACAGTCTGCCCCCCTACAGCCACATCGAGCTGGCGGTAACACTAGCCGGGCACCAGCTTAAGCTTCAGTTTCAGTCGCAACCTCCCGAGGGCAGCGCGCCCCCCACCAGGGATGACCCGTTTGCATCTCCGTTTAAGGCGCTGGGGCAGCTGCTGATGTTTCAACCCGAAACCGGCAACTTAAGCCTGAACCTAAACGCTACCAAGAACCTATTCCAAGCTCTAGGCGGTAAGCTAATCGTGCGGCAGCGGCCCCAGGCTGGAGAGGTGCTGACGGTGTTTTTGCCCCTAGAAGCTAAGACCCTATAAGGTTTGCCCTCGCCTACAGCACGAAGCGCCGCTCACAGAAGTAGTTCTCTTTTGCTCTTTGATAGGTTTTGCTGGCTGCGGCTTGGTGATGCCGGGCCAGCGCGTTTTGCACCAGCTCACTCATTGGCTCAGGCTTGGGTGGATCAGGACCGCGCTCTTTGGGGCGCTTAGGTAGACGAAGGTAGAGCAGCATGATGGTTCGATGGGATATCGTATCCCGAAATACTACAACATACTACATGAAATTACAGGCTAGGAGCTCGCGATCGCAACAACCCCTTACTTCGCAGTCCGTCTATCAACTCAGCAAAACTCTGGTCACGCGATCGCCCCGCAGTATCAATAACGATGTGCTCCGTTATCCAGGGCTCATAGTCGCGGTTGACAACGTCTTGCCAAGTGGGAAGTCGCAGCCCGGCAATATCGGAGATTCTAGATTCGATGCGAGTCCGATGCTCGTCCACGTCTGAACAGATGACCTCGATCTCTACATAAGGTCGTTGAGCCAACCCTGCCGCCTCTCGCCAGGCTGCCCGGGTAGTCTCTATAGAATTCACAGAATCGGCGACAACCTCATTACCCAGGCATAGGTTGTCGGTGGCTAAGCCAAAGGCAGCCTGGTATCCCTCCGGACCAATTAGGGCGGTACCCGCTGCTTTTACAGCTTGCTCAATCGTGTCAATGCGCAGGTAAACGGCCCGACAGTGACGAGCCAAGCGTGACGATAGCGAGGATTTACCCGTGCCCGGCAGACCGCCAAAGATATAAAGCATTCCCGTCTCCAGCGACTGCGGCACAAACTAGAGATGCGTCACCCCTGTCGGTGACGAGTCCTGTTTATCTCGGTCCAGCAAACGCCGCACGGATATTGCTATATCAGGGAACGCCAGCGGCGTGACGTTCCCTGAGGTGAGCATGATCTGCAACTGGTATAGTCCACTGACGGGGTTGCGCATAACTAGTAACTCCATCTTTTGCAGATTGACGATCCAGTACTCAGCAATTTCAGCCGCTGCATAGGCCTTAGCCTTGGGATCTGAATCTTTCTTGAGACTCGTGTTTGAAAACTCGATCAGCCAGAAGATGTTCTCTGGGTAGGGGTGATGATGCAAATACTCTTTGCCAAGGGACTGAACTACCGCGAGATCGGGTTCTGGCTCCGACTGAGCGGCTGGAATGGTGATCGGGTGACTTTCTCGAACTTGAGCGCAATCGCCCAACAGCCCCCGCAGGTAATCTCCAATGGTGCTGGCATAGTAGGCGTGCGGCTCTCCTTCAGGGGGCATCTCGACAATTTCTCCGTTCA
>JBARUP010000522.1:0-7601 GCA_049645805.1 Nodosilinea sp. | reverse complement strand
GAATTACTCGAAGCAGAAATAGCTTGGGCCATAGGAACATCAATAGCAGCAATTGACTTAAGTGCCACTATGACAACCTCCAAGCGCAGATGCCTCTACCCTGAGGAGGGAGTAAAGATTTCCCTAGGGCTGGCAGTTGCTCCCATTGTACTGAACCTGAACTGGGAGCCAGTAGGCCTTAGGGTTGGGTCGTGACCCTGTCTGAGGTTCAAAGCGCCGCTGCAAGGCTATCTCTAAGGCCTTTTCGTCCAGCACAGTATAGCCAGTGCTGTCGAGTAATATCGGGTCTTGAACCAGCTGCCCTGTAGTACTGATAATTACCCCTACCAGCCCCTCGGCGGGGGGCGGTACCAAGCAGGTGGCAATCGGGTAAACAACCTGTAGTGGGGCCAGCTTAGTCCCTAGTTCCGGAGCGTTGTCGTCGCTTAACCCCTCACTTTCTGCCTCTAGCCAGGCAGATAACTCGTTGGTGTACAGAGATATCTCATCCGCAGTTAGTGACTTGGCCTGCTGGTTGAACTGATACTGAGCAGGGTCGCGTAGACGATCGTCTAGGGTCGCGGGAGGTAGCTCAGGGGGCACCGGCTCCAGGGTTGTCTCTGTTACTGGAGGTGGCACCGGAAGTAGCGGAGCGGCTGGGGCTGTGGGAGCCGCTGGAGCTGGAGCGGCCGCAGATGGAGAAGCCGTAGGTTCTGGGGCAGCTGCAGGTAGCTCAGGCATCACCTCAGCTACAGAAACCGATGGAGCAGGCAGCCGGACAACATCAATCACCGCTGCGGGGTCACTTAGCTCGGTCAAATCGCTCTGTGGCTCTGGGGTAGACTCGGAGAGAGGCATGCCCAACAGCAGGCCGTGCAGACCAATCGACACTAGCGCCAGCAGTCCACCCCCCGACCAGCGGAGGGAGCGTTTGCCTGCCCTAAGCTTGAGAGGAAACAATATGGTCATGCCTATTGTGCGCCCGTAGTTGTACGCCCAGAGACGTTAGCGTTTGCCGTTATAAAGGTGGCACACTTCTTAGGGGATGCTGCCGGTGAACAGACAGTTTTAGTATTGTCGTGGTTTGCCGTTACCCTAGGGCTGTTGAGGCTTTAGCAGAAAAGGCTCAGAACAATGCGGCGAGAAGATATAACCCTACTGTCTGCGGGCCTGTTGCTGGTTCTAACGACCCTTCTTTTGATTATCTTAGAGCCCCGCCTGTCCCCTGTTAATTCCTCCTCCAAGGTCGCTGCCGTGCCGGTACAGCTTTTGACCGATCCGTTTTTGCAGTACCCCACCCCTGACGCCGTGCGCGTGGTGTGGTTTACCGAGTTTGAGGGCCAAGACCACCAGGTGGAGTGGGGGTCGCCCGAGCAGTCACCTGACGCTAGCTTGCCCAACCAGGCTGCGGCTGCCACAACTCAGCTGCCCCGAACCCGAGAAGACGGTCAGTCGCGGCTCGACCACCCCAACTTTGCTGACCTACAGCAAACGGTGCAGCGGTCTATCTGGCGTCACGAGGCCGCCGTTACGGGGCTGTCGCCTGGACAACGAGTACCCTATCGCGTCATCAGCACCGCCGCCGATGGCGCTGAGGTCAAGAGCCGCACGTTTACCCTGGCCGGAGCTCCTGCCGCTGGTCAGCCGCTCAAGATCCTCCTGACCTCTGACCATCAGAACATGCCGATGACCGCTGCCAATCTACAGAAGGTAGAAGAAACCTTGAGCCGGGTTGATGCAGTGTTTTTTGCTGGCGACTTGGTCAACGTCCCCGATCGCGCCTCAGAGTGGTTTGACGACAGCCGGGGCTGCGGCTTTTTCCCCTGCTTGCAGGGCATCACGAGCTATGGCCTGGAGCGCGGTGGTCAGACAGTGCGCTATCGGGGCGGCGAGATTATCCAGCACGCGCCGCTGTTTCCGGCCTTGGGCAACCACGAGGTGATGGGGCGTTTTGCCGCCACCGCCCTCCTTAACGAGCAGTTTGCCAATCCCGCTCCTCGTCCGGTAGCGGAGAGGCTATACGAGGCTAATGCCGACCTGTTTAACCCCAGCGGTGACCCCACCCTACGCCGCCGCTGGATGATCGACAATTCCTTTAACAGCGATACCTACGAGGCGCTGTTTAGCCTGCCGGTAACCCAGGTGCCGAACCCCGATCGCCCCGAGACCACCAGCCGCTACTACGCTATTACCCTAGGCGATGTTCGCCTGGTGTCGCTCTACGTTACCCAAATCTGGCGGCCCTACAGCCTCAGCGATACCGCGCGGGGTCGTTACCAAGAGCGCGAAGCCGACCTCGGTATCCCACAGAACTGGGGCTACGGCCAGCACATTTTTGAACCGATTGAGCGAGGCAGCTTGCAGTACCAGTGGCTAGAGCAAGAGCTATCCAGCGACGCCTTTCGCCAGGCTAAGTACACAGTGGTAATGATGCACCATCCGCCCCATACCCTAGGCGATAACATCGTCCCTGCGTTCACAACGCCTGTACCCTACTACGATCGCGATGCCCAGGGCCGCCTCACCGCTGTGCGCTACCAGTATCCTCGCGGCCAAGACCACATTGCCCGCGACTTGGTACCCCTGCTTGAGCAGGCCGGAGTAGACCTGGTTCTTTACGGTCACTCGCATCTGTGGAATCGATTTGTCTCGCCCCAGGGTACTCACTATCTAGAGACCTCTAACGTCGGCAATTCCTACGGCGCGTTCTGGCAAGACGCTGCTCGGCCAGTGCCTCCCGAAACCATAGAGGGTTCAGCGATAACCTATCCCCCCGCCGACTACGTCGCCCAGGGCGACCCCAACGGGCTACAACCCGTGGTGCCAACCCTTGCCCCCCTGCTTGACGACAGCGGCCAGCCCCTACCCTATATCGCCAGCAACGACGTCACGGCCTTTAGTATTTTCGAAACCGAAACGGGCACGGTGAGCAGCTACTACTTCGATACGCGGCAGCCGGGGTCGGCGGTGGTGAAGTTCGATCAGTTTGCTTTAGGACGATGAGGGGACAGGCTGAAGTCGGTCGGTGTAGGGTTCGGTCGCCAGGAAATGGCCAATTAGGTACAGCGAGCCGCACAGCACCTTTAGAGAGCTTGGTGCCTGATCTAAGGCGGCGAGCCCGTCTCTAAGCGAGCTGTGGGTTTGGCAGGCTAAGTCTGGATAGAGCGATCGCGCGATCGCCTCCAGGTCCTTTGGTTTCGCTGTTTCGTGCCCCGGTACCGGCACCAGATGCAGCGTATCTCCCGGCTGCAGCAAGGCGACGAAAACATCGCGGTGGTCTTTGGTTGCCAGCATTCCCATCAGCCACTCGGTTCCGGCTGTCCTTCCTTGCTCCATCCGCCAGCGGTCGATGTACTGGCGCAGTACTTTGGCCGCGGCGGGGTTATGGGCTCCGTCGATTAGTAGGGGATAGCCTGCGGCCTGGTTCCAGTTCACCCACTGCAAGCGTCCCGGCCACCGGACGTTACCCATACCCTGGTCAATGGCCTGATTCGACACGCCCCAGCCCTGACGGCGAAGGCTAGTGAGGACGGCGATCGCGATCGCCGAATTAACCAGCTGATGATCACCCAGCAGTCCTAAGGGATAGGTGACAGCCTCGTCACCGCTGCCGCAGCGGGCCTGGCCATCGCCCAAAGCTACCGCTGGAACGGGCCACACCGCCGGACAGCCAAGCTCTGCAACCCGCGCTTTGACCACCGCCGCCGCCTCGGTGGGCAGGGGGCCGATTACGGCTGGACGCCGTAGCTTTAGCACCCCTGCCTTCTCGCGGGCAATATCGGCCAGGGTTGGGCCTAGGCGCTGCCAGTGCTCACGACTCAGGGAGGTGATCACGCTCACTAAAGGGGTATCTACCACGTTGGTAGCGTCGAGCCTTCCTCCCAGGCCTACCTCCATGACCGCTAGATCGACCTCCGTATCGGCAAAATGCAGCCAGGCAGCGGCGGTAATTACCTCAAACTGAGTAGGCGAAGGCTGGTTTGGGTCAATTGCGGCTGCCACCTGACGCAGCCGCCGCGTCAGATCTGCGGCCCCGATAGGCGCTTCATTTACCGTGATGCGCTCCTGCCAGCTAACTAGGTGAGGTGAAGTATAGCGCCCCACCCGATAGCCTGCCGCTGCCAGCACCGATGACAGATAGGCACAGACCGAACCCTTTCCATTTGTACCCGCTACATGAACGATGGGTACTCTAGCCTGGGGATTGTCCAAAGCTCTCAGCAGGCGCTGAATGCGGCCTAGACCTAGCTCTACTCCAAACCGCCCAAACGGTTCTAGCAAAACCTGAATCTGCTGATGATCTAAAGTCTCAGAATCTACAGGATGTTCCACGGCGTTTACGGGACAGTGATCATCAGTGGGTATCGTACTGTGTTCGTCAGCGCAGCTCAGAGGCATACCTCTGGGCAGTGCGCCTGGGGCAGTAGTGTCGCTACTCCAAAGACGGGAGCGGTGCCCTGGCGTATAGGTACCGAATGAGATTTACCTGTGGAGCGTCCTAATCTTCTGGGCTTTAGCTATAAACGCCATGAAAAAGGCGCAGCCCCTTGCTGCGCCTGGGCCATTTTGCGGCAGGGTAGAGCTAAACTGCCTCAGTATTTTTCTCACCAGTACGGATGCGGATAATTTCATCTACCGGGCTGACAAAGATTTTGCCGTCGCCAATTTCGCCAGTACGGGCGGCAGAGATGATTTTGTCGACAACGGTATCGACCTGCGCCTCTTCTACCACGATCTCAATCTTCAGCTTTTGAAGAAATTCAACAGTGTACTCCGAGCCTCGATAGCGCTCGGTCTGCCCCTTCTGACGACCAAAGCCGCGCACCTCGGAAACTGTCATGCCGACAATCCCAGCGTTGACCAGGGCAATTTTGACTTCGTCGAGCTTGAAAGGGCGAATAATGGCTTCTATTTTTTTCATGGATCAAACTGGGTGCTTCAACGGTTTTTGCTTAGCTTTGGTCTATGTGTATCGGGCTTGCCCCTTAGAGTACTGCATTGTCTGCTACAAAAGCGCAGCGCAGCAGGGAGCAGCAGGGTAAATGCTTTGGAGCGAGCGATCGCGCCCTAGCGAGAATTGCTCAGCAGCGGCTTCATGATTAAGAAGCCGGCCCCAAAGGCGCTGATGACAATTAGCAAGATAGTCGCGGCCAGCCATAGCCCGCTCAGGTCCGAGGGCCGCTGGCTGAGCTGTCCAGGGCGATTAGAGTCAAGGCGCTCTTCGGTATACAAGCGCTGAGGGGCGGCCTGAGGCCGCTGGGGCGGCTTCTTAGAGGCTTTTTTGGCCTTTGGCTTCTTCACTATTTGGCTCAGCTGACTAGCCAGAGTAGATACCCCTTCCCCCATTGACTCAGCCCGCTTAGGTGAAGACCCAGCGGCATCTTCGGCGGCTGGCATGGGGGTTACAGCCATCGAGTAGGTTGGCATGATGGCGCGGGCTTCGGCACTCAAGTGAATCTGCTCAGCGCCAGTCGGCTCTGAGGTCTGAGGCTGACTCACGTCGATCGCCTGCTTGAGGCGAGCTGCTGAATCAGCAAAGCGAATCATTTCCTGACGCAGCCCCTGATTTTGCTGACTGAGCGACTGGTTGTGCTGACTGAGCGAGTCGACCCTAGCCTGGGTTGCCCGCAGTTCTGTGGCCAGCTCGCGGTACACCGAAATAGGCACCGATGGAGCCTGTCGAGTGGCTTGAGATAGCTCTTGGGCAACCGCTTCTGGGTAAGCAGATTCGGGAGAAAAAGGTGCGTTCATGATGGCTGTAAAAGGGGCGCTGAAGAATAGAACTCAAGACTGAAGATTGGTCTGCCCAAGGGTAGTTCAAATTAAAGCAGGTGCACCAGCTTTAGCCAAAAAAGTTTTGTTATTTGGCTTGCGGAGCTGGATTTCGGTTCAAGCCACCCAAGCATGGTCAAAAAAGAGCGGCTCAGGTCTCTTTCCTGCCCTATAGCTTACGCGTATTACTCAAGACTACGCCACCGTCAGAACAACAGTTCCCTAGACCGAGTTACTGGCATAGCCTGCCTGCAAAGACGTCTCTGGTTTGTTAGTCTGTCAGCCTGATTAAACTCAGCTAGCCGCGCCAGCAAAAATCAGCTGCCGCGCCGCTTCTAGCGCGATCGCCGACTAGCCGACCTCTATAGCCGCAGCTACGGAGGCGCTATCAGACACAAAGCCAAAGCACTGGTTGACGTTGTAGACAGTGGCCTGGGCGCAGTAGTCGGGCGACGTGGTGGCGCTACAGTCGCGCAGCAGGATGCAGTCATAGCCTAGGAAGTTGGCATCTTGCAGGGTTGCCATCACGCACTGATCCATATTGACACCGGCGAACAGCAAAGTTGTTTTGCCCAGATTGCGCAGAATACTGTCTAGAGGTGTGTCCCAGAATCCGCTCATGCGGTACTTGTCGACCCAAATATCCTCAGGCTGGTGCTCTAGCTCGTCGATTACTGCCGCAGCCCAGCTGCCCTTAGTCAAAACTGGAGCGCCGGTACTGGGCAGCGGATCGCCTAGACCCACGCCAGCGCCGGTAGGGTTGTAAACATGCCGCAGTCCGGCGCTAGTGTTAAGCAGGTCGGCACGATTGCCCCAGTTGAGCCACACTACCGGCACCTGCGCCGATCGCAGCTGGGGCAGAAGTTTCTGCAAGGGCTGAATTGCCCGACGGGCCGGGGCAACATCAACTCCTATACTGGCGAGCCAGCCGTCGCTGTGGCAAAAATCATTTTGCATATCAACTACCAGGCAAGCGGTTTTGCTGAGGTCAAATCGCACCTGCTTGGTGTCGGTAGCCACAACGGCTAGCCGGGGAGGCAGCTCGTGGCGAGTGATATCAGCAGTCTGATCGTCAACCCACCAGGCGTTGGGAGGGTTGCCTAAAGAGCGCAGTGAGATGTCCATAGCAACCTTCAGGAGGCGGTTTACCTGATCTGGAGGGCAACCAGCGCCAGCCCCGCCGTCACGGCGTAGGCCACCGCTACGACCTGAATTTCAGACCAGCCCGATAGCTCGAAGTGGTGGTGCAGAGGGGCCATTTTGAAGAAGCGTTTGCCGACGCCGTCGGGGCCTTTGGTCGCTTTGAAGTAGGTGACCTGAATAATCACCGACAGGACTTCAGCAAAGAACAGCAGGGTTAGAACCAGCAGCGCAAACAAGCTGCCGCTGAGAATGCCCACCGCACCCAAGGCCGCACCCAGAGCCAGTGAGCCCGTATCGCCCATGAAGACGCGGGCGGGATTGTGGTTGTGCAGCAAAAAGCCCAGACAGGCCCCGGACATGGCGGCGCAGAACACCATCAGATCGGGGTGAGTAGGCGCAACAATAGCGGCCAGGCCCATAAAGGCGATCGCGCCCGTGCCGCCCATCAGCCCGTCGAGGCCATCGGTAAGGTTAGTGGCGTTGCTTTCAGCTACCAGCACGAACCCAGCCAGCGGCCAGAACAAGAAACCTAAGGGCAATCCCAACCCTAGAGGCAGCGCTACTGTAGTTAGACCGGCGGGCTGACTAACCAACACCCACAGGCAGAACAACACAGCTACAGCAATCTGTAGACCCAGCTTGGCACGGGGAGAAATGCCCTCGTTGGAGCGGCGCTGAATTACCTGCCAGTCATCGACCCAGCCGAT
>JBARUP010000521.1:0-4881 GCA_049645805.1 Nodosilinea sp. | reverse complement strand
GCGTCACCCTTAGAATAGCGACACAATAAAAGAGCTAAGTCGTAAAAGAAGCTAAGTCCTACGAACCGAACCCTATGTCTGGAACCCTGATTCGACAGATCATCTACGCGGCCCTAACGGTGATTGGCCTGATCTGGACAAACTACTACCTGGTGCAGTTCACCATTGCCACCAAAGGCGAGTTTACCGCCACCAACCTGCTGAATTTTGACCTGTCGACCTTTGTCGATCAGGTGTGGGCTAACCCAGCCTCCAGCTTTATTGCCGTGGATGTGACCATTGCTGTGCTGCTAGCTATCACCTTTATGGTGTCAGAGGGGCGACGGCTGAAGCTGCGGCTGTGGGGCATCTATATTGCCTTGATGTTTGCTATCTCCTTTGCCTTTGGCTTTGCCCTATTTATGTTTGTGCGCGAGGGAAAGCTGGCTAAACTGGCCGAAACTACTGCCGTCTGAGGCGTTCTACAGCCCTGGGGTGGTTTGCTCAAACAGGGCATCAAAATCTCTTGTGACCACTGCTCCAGGCTGGCCTTCGGGTTTAGAGATCACGTCAAAGGCTTTGTTGCGGGCAGTGGGCGATAGTAACGCTTGAACCACTACCTCAGCCACGTCGGCGCGGGGAATTGAGGTAGGAATGCCTGCGGGAGGATCGTTCAACATCGCGTCGTCTTTGCTGACAATTAGCTCGCGCTGGCTTCCGGGCTGATCCTGTAGTCCGCCGGCTCGAATAATGGTGTAGTCAATGCCCGAGTCGATCAAGTAGGCCTCTGCCTTACGCTTCCAGATCAAGATGTTGCCGTTGGCCATGCGGTTGAGGGGGTGCTGCTCATCGGTGCCGCCCATAGAGCCAACCAGCACAATGTGTTTGACTCCAGCTGTCTTTGCCGCCTCGATTTGGTTGATCTGTCCCTGGTAGTCAACCTGCTCGGGGGTGCCGCCCTCGGGGTAGATGAACTCTGGCCGCTGCCCAGGTTCTGGGGGTGCTTTCATTTGGGGAACAGCGCTGGTGAGAATGACTAAGGCGTCGCAGCCCCGGATTGCAGCTTTAAGGCTGCTGGAGCTGCTGATGTCGCCGACATAGAAGCTTTCTGTGGTGTCAAAGAGTTCTTTCGCCTTGGCTTCAGAGCGGGCAAAGCCTTTTACCACAAACTGCTCGGGCTGCTGCCGGAGCTTTTGAACCACGATAGAGCCAGTGCGTCCGGTTGCGCCAGTGACGAGAATCTGAAGGGGAGTGGGCATAGGAAAGCCTCTATTCTATCGCCTAGGCGGCGACGGCGAGAACTGTCCAGCTTCCGCTAAACACTTGCATATAAATTTGTCATTGACACTTTTATGTGGAATTAACTACCACGGTGCTATGACCACGTTGCAGCATATTGCCCAGCAGCAGCCCGAGATGGTCTTGGCTAGCTTCGTTGAAGCAACCAATGCTCTCCTGCCGCAGTTTTTGCCTGACCCAGTTTCAGGTAGTCGTGGGCAGGAGCCGGTAAACCCTCGGCTGGTGCGCCACTACACAACCCAAGGGTGGCTAGACAAGCCCCTCAAGCAGGGGCGCGAAGCTCGATATACCTATCGTCATCTACTCCAGCTGCTGGTGCTGCGTCGCTTGCTGGCAGAGGGGTACAGCACCAGCTCTATCGGCAGCTTGATTGGCGGCCAGACCAGCGCCGATTTAGAAAACATTCTTCAAGGAGGTGTTCAGCTTACGGTTGAGGTTGCTAATCCGGCTCTGACGTTTTTGTCTCAGGTCCGGGAGCGCGAGGCTCTACCGCAAAAACGCTCTAAGTCAGGCCCGATACAAACCTCCCCTCCAGCGTCAGCGTCCATAGGAGCCACACCTCTAGCCTCTTCCCACTGGACTCGTCTAGCCATCCTTGACGGTCTAGAACTGCATATCCGGCATGACTTTGTTGCCCCAGCTACCGCCTATGAGCGCGATCGCCTGGCGCAGCTAATCGTCGACCATCTCGCCAATCTTAGGTCCTCTCAAGAGTTACCACCATGACCCAGACCAACCCTAACCTTCCTACCGTTGAGCTAATTCCTCTGCACGAGGCGATCGCCTCCTAGCAGCCGATAACCCTAGATGTGCTGGTGCGAATTACGCCCCCAGCCGTCACTCTCGCCACAACCCGAGCGCCCTTGAACTTGAGCCTGGTGCTCGATCGCTCTGGCTCTATGCGGGGTCAGAAGATGAGCTACGCGCGACAAGCCGCCTGCTTCGCCATTGAGAATTTGCTGCCCTGCGATCGCATTAGCGTAGTACTCTTTGACGATCGCATCGAAACGCTAGTACCTAGCACCCTAGCCACGGATAAAAACGCGCTGCTAGAGAAAGTTCGTCACGTACACTCGCGAGGCTCAACGGCTCTCCACGCGGGCTGGGTAGGAGGCGTGCAGGCGAGTCAGTACCTCAACCCAGACCAGCTCAATCGCGTTGTGGTGCTCTCCGACGGGCTAGCCAACGTGGGTGAGAGTCGTCCCGATGCGATCGCAAACGATGTGCACAGGACTCAGACCGAGGAGACTACGCGGCGGCCAGTTTATCCCTTCAAGATGCCCGTGTTGCCATGGCCTGCATGGCCCCTTCTCCAGCGCTGCTTGAAGAGCAGGCGGTTTTGCAAGACCTAGAATCTGACTACCAAAGCGGTAACGTGGCCAGAGCTCGAAAGAAAGCGTTTTCGCAGTCTTTTAATCTATCTCGCACGGGCAAGTCTAAGCCCCAGCGCTCGATGGATTCGTGATGAGCGGGTAGACGGCCTAGCTTGCTACCCCACAACGGCACCGCGATCGGGGTTAGGAATTGCCGCTACCTTATCGCTGCCTCTAGCGTCGTGGGTTCGCAGGGTCTCCATGTCAATAACGTGGCGAAAGTCGCTGCTGCTGCCGCTGGCCAGGGTGTCAAAGACGTCGTTGATATCGTTGATGCCGACCATCTTGATCTTGGGTGAGATATTGTGTTCTGCGCAGAGATCAAGCACTTCCTGGGTTTCAGCGATGCCGCCAATCAGCGAGCCCGCGATCGCAATTCGGTTGAAGACAAGCGGGCCTGGAGAAAACTCCGGAAAGCTAATCATATTGCCGACGATAACTAGGGTCGAGTTGGGCCGCATCAGCGCAATGTAGGGCGCAATATCGTGGGCTACAGGGATCGTGTTGATCATCATGTCGAGGCTTTGGGCAGCCTCCTTCATTTGGTCGTCGTTGGTAGAGACGACGACCCGATCGGCACCTAGCTCCATAATGCTCTCCGTGGCGTCGGCATTGCGGGTGAAAGCCACTACCTCGGCCCCGAGGGCTTTGCCGATCTGCACCGCCATATGGCCCAGGCCGCCAATGCCAACGACCCCGAGCCGCTGGCCTGTTTGCAGGTTCCAATGCTTCATGGGGGTATAGACCGTAATCCCCGCGCAGAGAATCGGCCCCGCGATCGCAGAGTCTAGGGCATCGGGAATCCGCAGGACAAATTCTTTGCGTACAACAATATCGGTTGTATAGCCTCCGTAGGTGTTGTTGCCGTCCGGGATTTTAGAGCCGTTATAGGACAGGGTGCAGCTTTTGGGGCCAGAGCAGTAGCTTTCGTCACCGGCTTTGCAGGCGTCGCAGACCTGGCAGCTGTTGACCATACAGCCTACGCCTACGCGATCGCCTTGTCTAAACGTGTCAACTCCGTCACCTACCTCGGTAACTATCCCAACCATCTCGTGCCCCGGAACGCAGGGATAGAGGGTGTTGCCCCAGTCATTGCGAGCCTGGTGCAGGTCGGAGTGGCAGACGCCGCAGTGGGTAATCTTAATCGCCACTTCGCCTGCGCTGAGGCCCTTCCGCTCGAAGGTAACAGGGCCTAACAAGCCATCGGCGCTTTGCAGTCCAAACCCAAAAACTTTCATGCTCTATTTCCTTTGCGTTGTCGAACCTTTGCGTTGTCGAATCGTTTAACCAACATCGCGAACTGTCGCGCCGGTAAACGCCTTTGGCCACTCCATCCTAAGGTTTATAAGGTTTGTGTGCTCAACTGCCTCTAAAGTTCATTACCCTAGAATCAATTTCAGCGTCTTAGAGGTCAGCTATAGTGGGTCTTTACCGCTGTCAGGGAAGCTGCCCATGAGTGCCAGCAGCACTGTCGTTGAAATCTTATCCGCCGAAGAAATGCGCCGTACTCTAAACCGACTAGCCTCGGAGGTAGTAGAGCGGGGTGGTGACCTAAACCGGCTGGTGCTGCTGGGAATTCACACGCGAGGGGTGCCCCTAGCCTATCTGCTGGCCCAGCAAATTCAGCGGCTGGAGGGAGTAGATCTGCCGGTGGGAGCGATCGACATCACCCTGTATCGCGATGACCTAGATAAAATCAGCACCCGCACGCCCGCCCGGACCGAGATACGCTTTGACATTACCGATCGCACCGTGGTGCTGGTAGATGACGTGATCTACAGCGGGCGCACAATTCGCGCGGCGCTAAATGCGGTACTCGACTACGGACGGCCCAGCACCATTAGCCTAGCGGTGCTGATCGATCGGGGGCACCGCGAGCTGCCCATTCGGCCCGATTTTGTGGGCAAGGAGCTGCCTACGGCCAAGGAAGAGTCGGTAAAGGTATTCTTGCAGGACGTGGACGGGCGAGACGGAGTAGAGCTGCTAAAGCCGAAGTAGGGGATAGGGAGCGGGTGTTACATCTGGTGTGCGATCGCGCTTTAATACCCCATTTTTGCCTACGATGGGAGCGTCGATTTAGCCATATTCCCCGTGACTGTACTGCCTGCTGCCCACGAAACCCAGGCTCGCAAGGCCGACCACCTGCGCGTCTGTTTAGAGGGCCCGGTGCAGTGCGCCCAGGTCACCACAGGCCTAGAGCGCTATCGGTTCACCCACTGCTGCCTACCAG
>JBARUP010000520.1:0-8460 GCA_049645805.1 Nodosilinea sp. | reverse complement strand
GCGTTAAGGCTCGCTGTCCACAGCCATCAGTAGCCCTGGTATCAACCAGCAAGCAGTTTATTACCTGGGTCAAGCTACGATTTGAGTATGTGGGTACCGGGGAGTTCGAGGCTCCTTCCGCCGCGATCCCCGATCCTCTGGCATCTTTAGATACCGTTACCTCCTAAAACCCCTTTGGGTGACCGTTTTGGGTGCTAGAGTCGAAGCTCTGCTAGTGGAAGACAGACTCTGAGCCGAACCCGTCTGCGGGACTTAATCTACAGAACTTGGGTAATAAAAGGAACCAGAAGCTGAATTGGGATTAAAACTAGAATCTCCGCTTCGCAATCAGCGGTTTAGGCTAGAATCGCTGGCAGATTGTGGCACTAAAGGAAGCAATGGCAAAGGGTTTGACACGGAGCGGCGGAAAGCGATTATCAACAGCTAGACCTATAGCTAGACAGCCCATTCTAAACTTGGGGGCAGTGGCTTTAGGGCTACTGCTGGCACCACTGGCCGGGTTTTGGCACATAGCTTCGGCTCAGTTCCCACCCTGTCCGCCGCCCTCATCCAACGAGTACCTGCTGCTGGTGCGCAGCAATACCGAGGCCGAGCGCAATCGAGTGCAAGATCTGCTGCCCTCTAACAGCACGGTCATGGTTTGCGACTATCTCAACGATACAGTGGTGCGAGCAGGCGGGTTTACCAACCTGGAGAACGCCAACGCCTGGGCTCAGTACATGACCGAGGTCGAGGGCTTTCAGGCTTTTGTAGCCCGCCCTGCTACCACCGTAGCGCAGCCGACTCCTCCCACCAGCGACACCCCGGCTAGTGGTACACCGGTTGGCGGCACTGCTGATGGTACGCCGCCGACTACCGACGCCAGCGACGCTCCGCCACCTCAGGCCGCGACCGCCTATGCCCCTCAGCCGCTTGGCTCGGGCTTTGCGGTTCTAGTCGACTATCAGTATCAGCCTGAGGCGGCGATCGCCATTCAGCGTCAGGTAGGTCAGGCGGTAGGGCTAGCCGTGCATCGCCAGCGCTCTTACCTGCTCATTGCCCACAGCCCCGATGTCAGCGGCGCGGCCTCCACCCTGACGGTTCTGACCAGTCTCAATATTCCCGGCTTCATCGTCGATAGTCAGGAGGTGGTGATGCTGACTCCGGCAGTAGCGCTAACGGCCCGGTGATAGGTAGATCGAGATCCCGACTTAATCTCGCTGTAGTTTTAGAGTCAACCCAGCAGTCGGGCCGCAAAATTTCATCGCCCGCTGCGATCGCGGCGTGGTGCTTAAACAAAAACGGTGTTTGTTCCTCAGCCTAATTCTGGAATGTGTAAATCAGGCTGGTCTGCGGGTGATCTACGTCTAGCTGAATAGTCTTTTCTACCCGCGCAGGGGCTGTCTAGCACTGGTACTCCAGCGTTAGACTAAGGGGCGAGCTTTCCAGGGTTTGCCACGGCTGAGACCACAGTTCTCCGTGGTCCGCCAAATTACGGCCCTGAAAGCTTCCGGCTGCGTCGTTGAGGAACACCTCGTCCCAGCCGCTGGTCCACTGGTCGTCAAAGGAAGCACCCAGATCGAGCGATCGCGTTTCTCCAGCGGTATAGTCGGACGGATGCCGAAGCCAGCTATGGCCCGTTTTTGAGATCCTCTAGCTGGTTAATTCGCTCTCCTAGATCAGGCCGAATCGTCAGCTCAATTTCAGGGTTTGATCCTAGAAAACCCTGAAATTACATCGTTTCTAGCGGCATTTCACCCTGCCCCTATAGTCTTTTCCCGCTTTTGTAGCTTAGGTCAATTTCGGTAACGAACAGGTATTTGCAGCCCTGAGCGACTTTCAGATTCTTAGCTGTGACTGCGCTTGATTGCTATTGCTAACGCCTTTTCCACAGCCATAAGGGCCTGCTGCACCTCGTCAGTACTGACATTTAGCGGCGGCACAAAGCGCACTACCTGCGGCCCGGCGGGTACTAGCAGCAGGCCTTCACCCATAGCGGCTTTGACAATATCCACCGACTTAATGGCTGAGTCAGCCTGAAGCACTAGGCCGTTAATTAGGCCCCAGCCGCGCACCTGGTCTAACAGGGCTGGGTACTGCTGCACCAGCCGCTGGAGGCCAGACCGCAGCTGTTCGCCGCGCTGCTTAACATTGTCCAGCAGGCTATCGGCCTCTAGGGTTTCGCAGACGGTGAGGCCCACCTTGCAGGCAAAGGGGTTGCCGCCAAAGGTGCTGGCGTGGTCGCCCGGCTCGAACACGGCGCAGGAAGACTTGCACAGCAGAGCCCCAATAGGGATACCGCCGCCCAGTCCTTTGGCAGATGTAAAGATGTCCGGCTCGATACCGAGGTTCTCGAATCCCCAAAGGGTGCCGGTACGACCCATGCCCACCTGCACCTCGTCAAGAATCAGCAAGATGCCTTTTTCATCGCAGAGCTGGCGAATGCGCTGGAAGTAGTCGGCTTCTCCAGGGCAGACTCCCCCTTCACCCTGAAGGGCTTCGAGCATGATAGCAGCCACTTGAGGCGTCTCGGCATCTAGTTCTGCAACTAGCGTTTCTAGAGCCGCAAAGTCGTTGTAGGGAACGTAGGCGAAGCCCGGCATCAGCGGGTCAAAGTTCTTTTGGTACTTGGGCTGACCGGTTGCCGTAACCGTAGCTAGCGTGCGTCCGTGGAAGCTGGCCTTGGCGGTGATCACAGTGGGAGTAGCAATGCCGCGCCGGGTGTGGGCGTACTTGCGAGCTAGTTTGATCGCTCCCTCATTGGCCTCTGCTCCCGAGTTGCAGAAAAACACCTTGTCTGCGCAGGAGTGCTCAACCAGCCAGTGGGCAAGCGCCCCCTGCTCCGGGATGTAGTAGAGGTTTGATACGTGGTGCAGGGTTTGAATCTGGTGAGTGACGGCCTCAACCATCGCCGGGTGAGCATGGCCCAGAGTGCAGGTCGCAATACCCGCCACAAAGTCGAGATAGCGGCGGCCCTGGTCATCCCACACAAAGCTGCCTCGGCCCTTGGTCAGCGCAATGGGAAAGCGTCCGTAGGTCGTCATCACGTCAGCATCAAACTGAGCCGGTGAGAAGGCGGCACTACCGTTAGGGGTAACACTAAAGGACTTGAGAGAATTTTGGACGAGGGTTTTTAGACTCACGGCGGCAGTGTAGGTGGGTAAGTGGATGAGGGAGTAAGTAGGTGAGTGAAATAACGTCAGCCACCTGCACGTTCACATTACCTGCTCACTCTCTCTGTATGGATCGAGCATAGCGGAAACCCCAGGAAAATCAAGGAGCATTCTGGGCCAATCAGCGCCGGATAAACAGCTGGCGGGATCTGCTGCTCTGCCGAATAACCCGCATTTTTTTGTCCAGGTAGGTAAGATTCTGAGGTTCGCCGCCGTAGCGCCAGCGCACGTAGGCGTAGATGATTTCGCTGGCAGCCTGGGCCGTCTGGTCTTTAGACTGTGAGTAGAGGCGCTGGCTGTACTCAAGGGGGGTTTCGGCAGGAGTTTTATCGAGGCCCTGCCGGGCAAACCAGGTCAGCATTTGTTGATATAGCCGCTCGGTAGGGGGAAGCTGGCGCAGCCGCCGGTAGCGCCAGCCTCGGCCCAGGGCCGCCAGGGCCAGCCAGGCCACAAAGATCAGGGCCGTAGCTAGGGCAGCGCCCAGCACAATGCCAACCCAGCCGAGGTTCAGCAGCGCGCTAAAGCTACGCACCAGGTAGGCGACGGCTTCGCTAAGTAGCGTCACTAGGCCCTCAACTAAGCCTACCAGCGGCGAGGGCAGCCAGCCAGCCAGCCAGTTCCAGAACCGCCGCACCAGGCTAAACGCTTCGTACTCGCTCAGACTAGGAGGAATCAGCTCGTGGCCAGGGATGGGGTCGAAGCCAAACCAGCCGTGCTGAGGGAAGAACACCTCGGTAAGAGAGTAGGCATCGGTGTTGCGCACTACGTAGAACCCGGTGAAGGGGTTAAAGTCACCTGCGCCAAACCCCGCTACCAGCCGGGCCGGAATGTCGATTGACCGCAGCATCACCGTCAGCACCGTCGAGAAGTGATCTGGGTATCCCCCCTCGGTGCTGAACAAAAAGCTTTCGACTAGATCTTGGTCGGCGCTAAAGAAAGGTAGCTCGGGCTGAATGGTGTAGCGCTGCTTGAGGGTCTGGGTTAGATAGAGGGCCTTTTCATAGTTGTCGGTCAGGGGGGTAGGAGACGTGGCCAGCAGCTCCTCGGTTTTGGCTCGTACTGGTTCTAGAATATCTTCGGGTACCTGTAGGTAATAGGACCGAATACCAGGGGGATACTGAGTACCCGCAGCGCGCAGCTGGGTGCGATCGCGGTAGGGCACCCGCGACACCGCTGAGTAGGTCATGCCCTCCTGCAAAACAATCGGCGATCTGAGGCTGCCCTCGGCATCAATGGCGACCTCGCGGGTGGGAAAGTACAGCTCTTTGGGCTGGTACATGGCTGGAATCAGGTTCGGCAGTTCGCTGACCAGGGTATAGGTCTGAACTACCTCTCGGTGGCGTGAAAGTGTGGGGTCCATGGGTAAAAAGGTCTGGGCCGAAAACCGCGATCGATTCAGCGTCTGGGTATCGTCGTTGCGCGAGATATCCCAGCCCTGGCCGGTGTAGGTATCGAAGGCCAGCACGCGCCAAAACCCTGCCGCCTGCGATCGCACCCGCATCACCACCTGGGGGGTCATCGTACCCCGCAGATTCTGGTTCATGCGCTGGTTGAAGCCGTAGTAGGAGAACGTGTCAACCACTCCCGGCCCGGTAGGCTGACCCTGACCCTGAATGGTTCCGGCCCCATCGCCTTCCCCAAAGCCTTCATCGTCCTCTCTACTATCGCGGTAGGCCGGGTTGAGAATGTCTTCCCCCGAGAAATCCCCTGGGGTATCAATAACTGAGCTAACCGGAAAATTCTGGATCTGGTATCCCGGCAGCCGCGGCAAGAATAGAAAAATGAGTAATCCTAAGCTCACTACTAGCGCCATCAGGCCCAGCAGGCGGCCTAGAGTCGGCTTCAGCTTGCCCCCCGCCCAGGTCGACGAACCCAGCCCCAGCCGCGACTGATAATCGAGCCCTAGTACCGGAATCGCTACCGCCAAGAACAGCAGCAGCAGGGGTGCAAAAGCGAGGGTCTGGCTGATGGTAGCGGCCACCCCAAGCAGAATCAGGCCAATCATCATCGAATAGCCCAGATCTTTACGGCGGGGCAGATCAAAACTGTGCAGCACCTGGAGCTGCACCAGCAGTTCTGCCAGCACAATACGAGTATCGCCAGGAGCCCCTACTAGTCGAGAAAAGAAGGCCGCCAGCGCCACCAGCATGCCGATGGCAATAAAAAACTTTGCCGCTATGTTGCGATCGCGGCGGCGCTGCCAGCTAAAGGTGGCCCCTACCGCGCTCAGGGGTACCGCCAGCAGGTTCCACCACGAAGCGTCAGTTACCCCGGCAGCGGCCACCACTACTGAGAAAATACCCAACGTTACTAAACCCTGTACCAGCCCCCGCAGCAGCCGTGAATCTTCAATTTCGGCGGTGGGAATAGTCCTGGCTAAGGGGGAAGAGGCTAGCCAGCGCAAAGCGACCATACACGTAACCAGAAGAGGGTCGCCTCTATGCTAGCGGCTGCGCTAGCCCCTGCCCAGAGGTGTGCAGCTAGTCAATCATCACCTGGAAACCCAGAGGTAGCCCCTGGGCCTGGTCCAAGCTGACATCTAGGCGATAGGCCATGCCGGGTCGGGCGGCTAGCCGCAGCACTAGCTCGCCAGGAGTAGAGCGCTCAGATCTAGCGGACTCATCAGAGCTGGTCAGAACCAGGCTCCCGGCCGATGGCAGCATGGCCTTAATCTCTAGGAGAGGTTCGACAGCGCTGTAGGTAGCCCGCACAGTTAGCGAGCCAGAGGCCGTCAGCCAGGACTGTTCATGCCTGGGGTTAGCCTCCGACACCGTTAGCGATAGGGCGTCAAAAATGCCCTGGGCCGCGAGCATTGCCAGTGCTACCTGCTGCTGGGTTGAGGCAGTGGTGTAGTCGATCTGGTCTAGAGTCTCGGCTTGGGCCGATCGATAGGCCGGGCGAACCACTAGCCCTGCAATGTACTCCAGGGTTTGGGGCTGGTCAGGGAACAGCGATTCTACGGCGGCCATCAGCCGCCGACCGGTCTGGCGAATGTCGGAGGCGACCTGCTGGCACTCGCTAAGCAAGCTAGCTAAGACATCTTCCGGTACGCTAGCGGGAACTGAAAGATTCTGCAGGTGGTCTAACCAAATAGAGGCGGTACCGGCTTGAAGGGCGTCGGGGTAGTCCTGTAAACCCTTCTCCCAAGGAAACAGCGGCGGACGATGGTCAATTTCTCGCCGCAGGCGGCGCTTCAAAAGGGCTTCAAAATGAGATTGCACGGTGGATAGGTCTCCAGAGTCAAAGACAGGGGTATAAGCGGCACTACTCACGTTGCCGTTTGGAGTCGCTGGCGTTGGGGTAGATTCGTCCCCAGGGTAGATCGAGGTAGAGCGTGCGTCTGTGGTCTCGCCTAGCTCAGCCGCGCCAGCGTCGACAGCGGGAGAACGAGATCCTGATGGCGAGTCGTCCACCGAAAGTGGCTCTAGCAAAAGCTTTAGCAAGAGGTCTTCGGGGATATCTGAATCTCTATTCATGGCCTGCTGTAGTCTGTCCGGATGGATGTTCGAGAAGTGGCTAAACGTTACGAATCTCCCAGGCGTGCTCTAGCAGCTTAGTCCACTGCTTTTGAAACTGCGTGGTCGTCATACCTAGAATTTTAGCGGCTTCGCCGTCGGCTACACCCTGCTGTTTGAGATTCAGTAGCTTACTCTGTTTGATACTTAGGGTGTCTTGCAGCTGCTGCCACTGCTGTCCAGTCAGTCCTAGATTAGTCTCCAGGCCAGCCTCTAGCCATTCATGCACCAGTTCCCAGTGGTGGGAGAGGGCAAAACGCAGCAGATGATACTTAAATCGCTGCTGCAGGTAGTCGCGCTGGCGGGGGGTGAGGTTGAGCAGTGTCTCAATCTCCTGGGTCGGCAGGTCGAGCAGACGCAGGGTGAAGTAGTCAGCACACTCGTCCTGGTTGCGCTCTTTGAGATAGGCCAGCAGTTCTTCTTCGACACGGCCGCGCAGAGAGTTTTCGGGCAGCTCATCGGCTTTGGCGATCATTTCTTCGCGCACCCGCTGGTGAGAGGCCGCTGGCCGGACATCGTCGCCGTCGCCGCCATAGTCAGTAGCTTGCTCAATATCGATGGCGACTTCGGGGGGCTGCTGCCTCGAAAAGGTCTGGGCACGCAGAATAATCAGCTGCTGACTACGGCGACCGGGCAGTGGAATGCGCCGTTTACCGTAGCGCTCTGAGAAGGCCATGTATTCGGCTAGCTCCAGCAGGGTGCGTGGCTGATAGCGATCGGCAAGCTGGTTTTCGCGCCGAAAGGCGTTCAGTGCCTCCACATAGAAACCCTGCAAAAAGTCCTCAATCAGGGCCAGACGGGCCTGGTAACTAGTCTGGACCTGGGGCGGCGTAATATAGCGATAGACAATGGCGCTAAGGGTGCTGTGTAGCTCGACGCGACCCTGGCGCGACCCTAGCTTGTAGTATTTGATACATTGGTCTAGTCGATGTTTTCCCAGCGATTTGGCCCAGGCCTCGACATCACCCGAGGCTTGAATTCGATCGCTCTCGTTACAAATACGCTGCACTTCCTGGGCCAGGCGCTGAACTATAGTTCGGCAGCCTGCCTCTGGAGCACTAGTAATTGTCTTTAACTCTTGGTAGAAAAGCTGACTAAGCGAATCCACACTCACTGCACAGATACCCTGACTCAATCTGGCTGTCCTCAAAAAGCTACACAGACTCGTGAAGCGACATTCAGGTATTTATTGACGTGGTGGATGCCCCGCTGCAACTCTATAATGGGCGATCGCCTTAAGCGAGCCCCTACCTCCAGACTTAACCTAATGCTCACAAAGTTAAGACTGCGGTAAACCGGCAGTTTAGAATTACAGGCTGCTCAGCAGTCTAGCATCTGTCCGTAATCTTATGGATGCAGGGCGACGCACCCCCCTGCGTTAAAGTAAGGCTAGATCGGTTGTAGCGGCAGGCTATTTTCTCAGTCTTATTGGCCCTAGCCTCGAGGCTCAGCCCCCAGTGTTTAACCCGGTGCTGCCCACCAAAATCACCCAGCAACTCTATGGATCTCGACGCTCAAATTACCTCCCTCCAGCAAAATGCCCCCGACGATGGGGTCACGGCCAGCGCGATTACGACCCTAGCCCCGACATTGAAAGCGATCGCCAGTCAGCTTCATCATGAGCAGTACTACGTGCTGCAAACCCTAGAACAGGGCTGGATGATGACTACCCTCAGCAATCGTAACCAGACTAACAGCCAAAAAAATATCGTTTACGCCTACCCCACCCTGAAAGACGCCGCCGTTGGCCAATCAGCCATTAAAGATCCTCAGGTTATGGCTCTGCCGGTGCC
>JBARUP010000519.1:0-5317 GCA_049645805.1 Nodosilinea sp. | reverse complement strand
ACGACGTGGCCATGGCAAACGTGGGTGCCTATGCCCTGACACAGACTGCTCCAGCGGATCGCCTGTGGCATACCTAGATTGTCACCAGTCGACCTTGTGACCGCTTTCGACTTACTAGTGCTGGTAGTCGTACGGAGTGCCGGTGGTATTCCTGAGCTAATCGCCCCCTTCCCCAACCCCCGGGAAACTTACCTAGAGCAAATCCTATGAGCGATCGATCTTTACCGGCAAGTTTTTTTGATACCCTTTACGAGACCGACCCTGACCCCTGGCGCTTTGAGACCAGCGAGTACGAAGCTGCTAAATACACCGCTACTCTTGCTGCCCTGCCTAAACAACGGTACCAGATGGCCCTTGAGGTGGGTGGCTCTATCGGCGTACTGACTGAGCAGCTCGCTCAGCGCTGCGATGCACTGCTGTCTGTAGACGTTTCTGCGGTTGCCCAAACCCGCGCCCGTCAGCGCTGCCAGCACTTGCCCCAGGTGCAGATGCAGCTGATGAATGTACCCCATGATTACCCCAGCCAAAGCTTTGACTTAGTGCTGCTGTCCGAGGTGGGGTATTACTGGTGCTGGGCCGACCTGCACCAGGCCCAGGAGAAAATCTATCGTTCTCTTCTGCCTGGCGGTCATCTGCTGCTGGTGCACTGGCTGCACGATGCCCCAGGCTATCCGCTGCGCGGCGACGATGTCCACGACGCCTTTCAAGATTTTGCGGTGGCGCGACTGGCTCATCTAGCTAGCCAGCGCACAGGCGACTATCGCCTAGACCTCTACGAGCGCTCGTAGCGCCCGGTGCTGGTGCCACTGATTCAGGCGCAGGCGCAAATCGGCGATCGCGACTTCGATTGGCACCTTTGGCCAGCGCTGCTGCCAAAGACCTGCGGCCTGCTGACACCGATCCATCCGCTGAAACAGTTCTCCAACCGTCAGCGATTGCTCCATCGCCTGCTGCAAGTCTGCTATTGGAACAGCCCACTGGCCAGCCAGCCGTCTCAGCCGAGGAGATGACGGCCAGCCGCTCGTTGAGCGTAGCCAGTAGCGCCGCAAATGTCGCCGAGCCAGCAGCGAAGCTTCGGTTTCAGCCGCTGACTCTACTAGGAAAGCCTGCTGCTGCTGGCCCAGCATCTGAAACTGGCTCAGGCGATCGGCCAAACCCATTGATGCACGTCCCTGATGACGGGCTGAAGTTGTCACCCGCATTAGAAAGCTGTGACGAACCTTTGCTCCCTTCCTGACAACAGCGTCGTGAAACGCTACGTCTTCAGAGCTGTATACCGGAGGCATGCCTCCAGCCTGGGCGTACATTTGGCACGTAACCGCAAAGTTAGCCCCAAAGAACTGGTAGTGCCGAGGAGCCTGGTCAAAGGGATCTGGATCTAGACGGTCTTCCAGTTGTCTAACTAGGTACTGATATCCTACGTAGCGAAGATAAGCTGCTCTTGTTGCTTGGTCTAGAGCCGCTCGCTCCGCCGGATCAATGATGATACGTCCGCCGACAGCATCGGCACCCCGCTCTACTTCATGCAGAATGGCGGCAATCCAGCGCTGATCGACCTGGCTATCGCCATCGGTCGAAGCAATAATACTTTGGCATGGCCCCAGCCCCTTGAGTCGCTGATAGGCCTCATCCATCAGCAGCTGACGCACTCGCCCAATGTAAGCGTCTCGCTCGGGCAAAGTTCGCTCGACCACGTGAAGCTGCATCCGGGGGTGCTGACGAGCAAAACGGTGGGCGATCGCAGCTGACTGATCGACGCAGTTGTTAGCAAGCACAATGACTTCATAGTTTTTGAAATCTAGACGGCAACCCTCAAAGTCGACTTGATTAGCCAGCGCCAGCAGTGCCTTTGGCAAGGCTTCGGCTTCATCACGGACAGGCACGACTACAGAAACTCGAGTTTGAGGCAGAGGCGGCTGGTCAACGAGTAAGGGAGGCAATTGCAGCATATCGCTGCCCAATTTCTCTGCAGCAGAATTGGAAATTGCTGCCAAGCAATCACCTTGCATAATGGTCCTTTCAGAGGAGAAGAATTAAGTGAGTATTATGGTGAACAAGCAAAGTCCACCATAGTCTCAACCATAGGCTCTCATCGCCTGATAAGAATCATTCCCCTGATAGAACTAGAGCACTCGAACGACAGAGAAGCTAGATTTAAAGGAGCCTTGGTTTAGCAATCGGTAAAAAACGTGCTGTGGCGATCGCCCAATACACTCGATAAGGTTAATTTTATTAAACTAAATCTATTTATCAGATCAGTCGCTCACGCTATGAGTTAGGAAAAGGAGCCCTTGTTTAACCTCGAAGGACGGTTTTACAAAGAAGTAAAAGGGTTGCTTCTTTTTATAGCTATGACCCAGCGCCAGTGACTTGTCGAGATATAGAGAAGAAGCTTTAGTTAAGATCCAGTTTAAGAGCAGCCGGAGAAGATTAAGCTAATTGCAAATAGCGCAAGCTCCAATTTTTTAGAGCCTTGGCAGGTAAAACCATAAACAGAACAAGTATGTTCTATCTAGAGCTAATAATGCTGTCGATAAACTCGACATATCGGTAGCTTAATACGTCGATTATCTCTATCAACAAGACGTTTTGCGCCTGCTTCTAGCTAGGATCTGCTGCGGAGGGGATGAAGCCACCGCTAGGCTGTGTCAAGATAGTAACTTTGAGCAGGGCAGTTTGACATCGATTCCTGCCCGGTGGCAGCGACTAAACGCGGTGGGAGTTCTGCGATCGCCCTCACGCGGATGCCAACGAAGCTGGAGACGCTACGCCTCAGTTGGCTAGACCCAGCCCATAGCGGCAGTTGCTTTCGGGCTGACTCGAACTTCCTTTGTGCCTACTCGTGAGAGAAAGCCCCAGACATCTCAAATCCAAGAATATCAAGGAGCAACCTGTGAAAATTTTAATAGTACTCACGTCCCACGACCAGCTTGGTGATACCGGCAAGAAGACCGGCTTTTGGCTAGAAGAGTTTGCTGCCCCCTACTATGTTTTCAAAGACGCTGGGGCCAGCATTACGCTAGCCTCCCCAAAGGGAGGGCAGCCTCCCCTCGACCCCAAAAGCGACGCCCCTGACGCTCAAACCAAAGCCACTCAGCGGTTCAAGGACGATGCTGATACCCAAGCAGCTCTAGCACATACCGCTCAGCTCTCGACCGTCAAAGCGAACGACTACGATGCGGTATTTTATGCCGGTGGCCACGGCCCTTTGTGGGATTTAGCTAACGACGCTCACTCAATTGCGCTGATCGAAGCCTTCTATGGAGCAAACAAGCCTGTAGCAGCCGTTTGCCACGCCCCAGGGGTGCTGCGCCAGCCTAAAGGACCCGATGGCTCGCCTCTGGTACGAAACAAATCGGTGACGGGCTTTGCCAATACCGAAGAAGCAGGCGTTGGCCTTACTGACGTAGTCCCTTTTTTGGTAGAAGACGCGCTGAAACAAAACGGCGGACACTACTCAAAAGCTGAAGACTGGCAGCCCCACGTCGTGCGCGACGGGAACCTGATTACCGGCCAAAATCCAGCTTCCTCCGAGGCTAGCGCCCACGCTCTGCTAGAGCTGCTCAGCGCCGTGGGTCAAAAGTCATAATCTCGCTGCTAAGGATGCTCTTGGGTCAGCTCAATCACCACCCGTATCAGCTTCTCTATATCGAGGGGCTTGGTCAGATGGCGCTGATAGCCGCAGGCTAGCGCCTGTCGCTGATCCTCATCGCGAGCGTAGGCGGTAAGGGCGATCGCAGGCACAGCACCCCCTTGATCAGCAGGTAAGGCACGAATCTGTTGAATCAGGCTGTAGCCATCGATCTCGGGCATACCGATATCGCTGATTAACACGTCGGGTTGCCAGGTCCTCAATATCTCTAGCGCTTCACTGGCGGAGCCAGCGGTAACAACCTCAGCACCGTACTGGCTCAGCAGCACCGTTAAAAACTCGCGCGTGTCCACCGAGTCATCTACCGAGAACACGCGCGTGCCGGTTAGGCTGAGGTCATCCGAGAGCAGAGGGGGGGCGTTATCTGCCGCTTCAGAGTGAATCTGAGGGAAACAAACGGTAAACGTCGCCCCCTGCCCCTCGCCAGGGCTACGGACGGTGATCGTGCCGCCGTGAATATCAACAAGCTGCCGCACGATCGCCAGCCCTAGCCCCAGCCCTCCGTGCCGTCGGGTAATCGAAACATCTTCCTGACGAAACGACTCAAATAAATACGGCAAAAAATCTGGGCTAATGCCAATGCCTGTGTCCTGAACGCTAATGACGGCCTGGTCGCCCAGCGATCGCAGGGTGACGGTAATTTGGCCACCATCGGGGGTAAATTTAACCGCATTCGACAGCAGGTTACTCATAATCTGCTGCAAGCGGGCGTCATCCCCCGCGACTCGCAACGTTCGGTCTAAGCTGAGTTGTAGGGTAATGGCCTTCTTCTCCAGCGCTGCTCTTGTTATTTCTAAAGACGCCTCGATCACGTTGGCCAGACTAATTGGAACCGGCGTTAGATGCAGCTTGCCGCGCAAGATCTTAGCTAAATCGAGCAGGTCATCAACTAGCTGAGCCTGCAGCTGGGCATTGCGCTCGATGGTAGCCAAAGCCTGTCTGGTCTTACCACTGTCAAAGCTGCGGGTTTGCAGCAGCTTTGACCAGCCCAAAATGGGGTTTAGGGGAGATCTCAGCTCGTGGGAAAGCACCGCTAAAAACTGATCCTTCAGACGGTTAGCCTGCTCGGCCTCTTCTCGGGCAGCCCGCTCGCGCTCAAGCAGCAGATCTCGCTCACGCTCGCTCTGCTTGAGCGCTGTAATTTCAGTAAAGCCTCCGATCGCGCCGCGCACTACCCCAGCTGAGTTAAAGAGGGGTACTGCTCTGCCATAGACACAGCGCACCGTGCCGTTAGGGTAAACAAACTCGATTTCATCGGTGACCTCCTGTCGGGTGCGAATCGCTTTCTGCATTGGCAAATCTTGAGGCCGTAGCTCTTGCCCCTGCCGACACTGCCTGAAGGGCAAGTTTACACAGCCTTCTGTGGACAGAGCCGTAGACAGACAGCCAGATTCAGTTTGCATCAGCTCATGGGCCATGCGGTTGGCGGTCATTTTGTGACAGTCCGCGTCATGGGCAATCCAGATTAAAGCGGGGGTTGCTTCCATTAGGGCAGCCAGTTCTTCTGCCTGGCTGCGAGCGATCGCTTCGCTATCGATTAGAGCTTGCTCAAAGCGTTTCTGCTCGGTAATATTGATGGCAATACCCGTCATCCGCAGGGGATTATTGGCCGCATCGAAGAAGGTTTGCCCGCGCACCATAATCCAGCGCTCCCCCACGCTGGGG
>JBARUP010000518.1:0-2188 GCA_049645805.1 Nodosilinea sp. | reverse complement strand
CCGAACCCCCTGCATAATGCGTGATAGCTCACTTTTTTCGTCCACTGAAATGCGGGTGGGCGAGCCACTGATGATGCGCTCTAGATTTCGGAATGAGTCTTTGATGTCTGGTCCCTGGCTGTTGATGGTGTATTCGCGAATGCCTTTGTCGTGCCACGAGCCGCGCATTTTAAACACGTTAATAGCCCGCGATAGTTCGCCCCGCACCTCCACATATTGCAGCATCAAAATGGTGTCAGTAATAGTCGAAATGTGTGATTCAGTAATTGAGTTCAGCCCCATGAACTGCTCAGTAGTGTTAGTGAAAAAGCCGGTGATTTCTTCCTGCTTAGCAAACCCGGTCACCCCAATCACAAACTGCCGAAAAGAGTTGTTGCTGACGCCGCGATCGAGGGCTGATAGCGAGTCAATCGCCACCCGCAAGGGCTTAAACTGAGCAATTTCGGTCTTGATAATTTGCAGATGATCTTCCAGGCCCGCTGACTCAGGATAGGCACAGATAATTTTCAGCAGTCCCTGCTCTTCCATTGCCTCAAAGTCGACGCCCCAGGAGTAGGCGTTGCGAGAAAGCTGAGCACGAGACTCTTCGTAGGCAAACAGAATTGCCCGCTCGCCCTGCTTGCAGCCTTCTACCAGGAACTTGCTAACCAGCAGGGTTTTACCGGTACCTGTAGCCCCAGTAGCCAGAATAATAGAGTCTCTAAAGAAGCCGCCGCCGCACATGTCGTCTAGAGTTGGTACTCCCGACGACACTCTCGTATTAGACGAGCGCTGAGTTAGCTGCATAGCTCCCAGCGGAAATATATTAATTCCGTCGTTGGTAATGGTGAAGGGATACTCACCTTTCATGTGGGTCGTGCCCCGCAGCTTGAGAATCTCAATGGTGCGGCGACGGCGCTCTCCCTCCAAAGCGTTGCGTACAATCACCACATTGTCAGAGACGAACTCCTCGACGCCAAAGCGGGCAACTGGGCCGTACTCATCGAGGCGCTCGGTGGTCATTACCGTGGTCACACCCATCAGCTTAAGGCGGGCTAGTAGGCGAAAAATCTCTCGCCGCACCACGGAGGCCGCGTCGTACTGCTGAAACACCGCCGTCACCGAGTCTATAGAAACCCGCTGAGCTTTGTACTTACGAATGGCGTACTGAATACGTTCAATCAGTGCTGACAAATCAAAATTGCCCACCACGTCTTGCCCTTCGGGGTCGGGAGAAGCATCGAGAATAAACAGTTTGCCGTCGTCGACGAGGCGCTGTAAGTCCGAGCCAAAGCTGTAGGCGTTTTGGATAATGTCTTCAGGCGACTCTTCAAAGGTAACAAGCACTCCAGACTCGCCAAACTCGGCGATACCGTGATAGATGAACTGCACCGCAAACAGGGTTTTGCCGGTGCCTGAGGTGCCGCTCACAAGTGTGGATCGCCCGGCCGGTAGCCCTCCGTGACTGATATCGTCAAAGCCTTCTATTGTTGTGCGAATCTTCTTAACGCCAACGGGTCGCGCAGAAGACAGCAATTCAGCCTGGTCAGAGTCTGTCATGGGAGGAGTTACAGGTATCGGGCAGCGTGACGACCCTTAGTAAACTTATAGGACATCCTGACGATTAAGCATACCCCGAAGCGGCTAGCCTGAAGCATCTGAAGCAGTTGAACTAGATGGCTCTGGCGGCTAAGCCTAGCCAGGACAAATGCCTTTTTCTACCTGCTAAGCTCGCGCTCGGTTTAGAGCCCTGTTCTGGCCTGCCTAACCCTAGACTTACCTAAGATTGTGCCAGGTTTGCTTTGAGTTAGGATACCGCTTTAAGATCATCCATAGATATCGTCTTCGCGCAGCTCGTCGTAGAGCAGGTCGAGGCCAATTAGCACCCGCTCACGGTCAGATAAGTCGCCAATGATTTTGCGCACGGGAGGCGGCAAAATTTTGGCTAGAGTGGGGGTAGCTAAGATTTTGTCCTCTTCGGCCAGCTGCGGGTTTCTGAGCACGTCAATGACCTTCAGAGCATATACGCCGTGAAACTCTTCTTCTAAAATGTTGTTGAGGGTTTTAAGGGCGCGAATCGAGTTAGGAGTATTGCCCGCAACGTAGAGCTTGAGAATGTAGGTCTTTTTAATGGAGCTCATGGATTGCTCTAGATTGACAGGGACAAAAGTGATTGTATCGAGAAGTATTCAATGGCACAGTCTCCTCA
>JBARUP010000517.1:0-3449 GCA_049645805.1 Nodosilinea sp. | reverse complement strand
GAGCATTCCACTCCCACTCTGGCTGGCGAGCATCAAACCCGATATAGCCCCACAGGTTGGCGTCAACGAAAATCGGCACCATTAGGAGTGACAGAATATCATCCTTGCTCAGCAGGTCTTGCTCGGCCTGGGGCAGATGCCGGGTTAGGGCACAAATTGACTGCCCCTCTAGAAACAGGCTGTACCAGCGCTCTAAGCCCAAACTGTGGTAGCTCTGATCTTGCCAGTGAAGCTGGTTGACGCTGGGAGCGATCGCGGCGCTGGTCCACTCGTAGCGCAGGGTCGTGGCTGGTTCACCTGTTTCTGACTGGGAATGGTGGGTGCAGACATAGGCGCGGTCGGCGGTGGCAGCCTCGCCCAAACAGGCCAGCACCTGGGGAATAGCCTGGTGCACGTCGGCTATCTTCAGCAGACACTGGCTAGCCTCAGCCACCCCCTGCAGCAGGCGATCGCGGCGCAAGATGGCGGCCTCCCTTCGCTTGCGATCGGTAATATCTTCGACGGTGCCTTCGTAGCCAACCAGCACCTGGCGGTCGTTGTAGATAGCCCGCGCCGACTCCGAAATCCAAATCACAGCGCCGTCTTTGCGGTACACCTCAGACTCAAATCCCAGCACTGATCCACTAGTCCCAATCAAACTGGCAAACTCCTGGCGACGCCCCGGCTGCACGTAGAGCTGCTGGTTGATATCGGTCAAATTTTGAATCAGATCCTGGGGTGAGTGGTAGCCGTAGATTCGAGCTAGAGTTGGATTGACGGTGAGATAATAGCCTAAGGCCGTGCTTTGAAACATGCCTTCTACAGCATTCTCAAAGATGCTGCGATACTTGGCCTCGGCTCGCTTCAGCGATAGCTCGCTCTGTCGTCGCTCTAGCGCCAGGGCCAAATCAGCCGTCACCACGCGCAGCAGGTCAATCTCAGCATCATTCCAGAGCCGAGGCGTTGTACAGTTGTTGAAGCCTATCACCCCCCGCAGCTGATTTTGAATCATTAGAGGCAGCAGCAGCAGCGACTTGACGCAGCTAGGGGGTCTGGTTAACACCTGGCGCTGAAGGTCGGAGAAGTCTGCCTCGACTAGGTTGATCGTTTGTCTCTGGTTCAAACGGCTGTACCAGTCAGCAAAGATTGGCTGAACCACCACAGTTTGAAATCTTGGGGTGGCAGCCGTCGGGGGCACTCCCGGTGCCAACCACTCTATCCGCTGAACTAGAGACGTCTGCTTCTGCTGGTCGTAGCCTCCCTTGACCTCGTAGTAGTAGACCCGACTAGCACCCGAAAGCTCTCCCAGAATGGCAAACATTTCGACGATAGGGCGCTCCTGCCAGCCCCACTGCCAGGCCAAGAGCTGCCGCTGAATCTCGGCTAGGGTAGCCAGTATCTGTTCTCGTCGTCTGAGCGTCTGCTGGTTGATTAGCTGCTTGGTGATGTCCTCAAAGGTGCAAAGCACTCCAACCACGGTACCCTCTAAGTTGCGTATGGGTAATCGGCTATAGTCAACCCAGCCCAGCTGCCCATTGGTATAGATCCGAGGCTCAATGGCGTGGAGGTCGGCTAGACCTCGACTTACCACTAGGCGATCGCGGGCAGCGCGGTAGTCGGCTTCTTCAGCCTCAAGGCAAAACAAATCGCTGTCTACACCACCAACAATATCAGCTGGGGTAGCTAGTCCCATAGCCCTAGCAAAAGCCTGATTGCAGCCCAGGTAATAGCCTTGGCTATCCTTCCAAAAGAGGGGCTGCGGAATATTGTTGAGCACCAGCTCCAGCAGGTCGCTGCGCGTCTGTATGGCTTGCTCTACCTGGCGCAGCGCCGCCTCAGACTGCTTCAAAGGCGTGATGTCGGTAATAAAGCCTTCTATACCGACAACTAAGCCCCAGCTATCGACGATGCCCTCTCCCTTTTCCCACACCCATTTCTCCTCGCCGCTGCGGGTGCGAATGCGGTACTCTGCGTCGTAGATCTGGCCTGCATCAGCAGCCCGCTGAATGGTAGCCAGCACCTGGGGCAGGTCATCGGGATGAACGATCGTGTTGTACGACACCGAGGCATCGGGGCTAAGCAACTCTGATGGCGAGTAGCCGGTCAGCTGATAGCAGCCAGCGCTGAGGTAGCGCATTGACCAGGCAATATCGCTATCGGCCTGAAACACGATCCCCGGCATTGCGTCGATCAGGCGCTGGGGGGCAGGGCTAGCAGACAACGACCGATCGACTAGGCTGTCCCATCCGGTTTGGTTGAGCAGCGCCCGAGCAAGCCAGTACAGCAAAGCAGAGGAGTCAGAACTAGGCTCAGCAGAAAAATTAGCAACTGTGGAAGCAAGATGACGGGACTCAGGATCTCGCATAGGTCATCGACATAGCATGGACAGTGCCCCACGATTAGTAGACTCAATATGCCCCAAATCACCTACAAAGCTGGTGCCTGACTATACCCAGCGACACTGTCGGGGTCATCGCTGGCGATCGAAATATACCAATAGCCTAAGGGATTCAGGCTAGTTTTTGGCGATAGACCGGGCCTGCGCGATCGCCTGCACAAGGCTCACCACAGCCTGCTGTGGCGGCTGGTTTATTACGTCTGGGCACGCTATCAGAGTCAGCCCCAGCGTCAGGGCCGTTTCCCAGTCGCCGGGAGGCATTAGGTCTACTAAGGGCAGACAGGCCAAGTCGGGCAGCTGAGCGAGGTCTTCGAGGTAGGGAGTTGTCATCGGCACTGCCCTGCTTAAAATCGCCACCTGTGGTCGCCACACCCGGCTCAGCAAGCTTGCCTGCTGCAAATCATCGACCTGTAGTAGGCGGCAGTGATGGCTTAGCCAGCTCTGTACCAGCTGGGATAGAGCATTGCCTGTGCCAATCATCAGCAGCGTTAGCCCCTGTAGCGACGATAGCGAGCCAGACGGCGTTAGGCAAATCTGATCGAGAGTAGGCCGCAGACTCTGGGCTAGCGTTTCAGTTAAAAGCGTTCTGGGCGACACTGCTCTCAGACTGGCTAAGGTCAAGTTGGGGTCGGCTACTGGCTGAGCCGAAGTCAGCATCACGGCTCCGGGCGTCGCCAAGCGCTGCACCAGGGCTAGACGCTCGGCGGCATCGACTGGAGTGTCAGCTAGAGACTCCCAGTGAATCAGGGTACAAGGGGGAGCCAAGCGAGCCTGCAAAGCCATCATCCGTTGACAGCTAGGAGCCACCACTAATCGGTAGGAACTGTTCCGCAAGCCGCCATAAATTTGCTCAATCAAGGCTTCGCTGGTGCTAGCCAGCACCACTAGTGTAGTCTCACTATCGCTGACGGGTGCGGGCAGCAGCAAGGTAACGCGGCTACCCCAGGCGGGCGTGCTGTGAACACTCATCTCACCTCCCTGGAGCTGGCTAAAGCGGTGCGCTAAGGAGAGCCCGAGGGCTTGGGTCGCATCGTTTTCGGCCTGGGGATATTGCCACTGTGCAGCCTCAGCC
>JBARUP010000516.1:0-23849 GCA_049645805.1 Nodosilinea sp. | reverse complement strand
AGCCAGCAATGAGCACCTGCCAAATGGTTTCACCGGTCCACGGCACCTCCCAGCCGCGCCCGGCGTTTTGGCTCAGCACCGACTGACTGCCCCGCAGCACCCGCTGCGCCGCTAGCCAAATCAACAGGCCGATGCCGACAACGGCTCCCAGCGCGGGCACGGTTCCTACTAGGGCCAGCTTGACTAGCTGGCTTTGGGCTGAGGCCTGCTCCCGGGACTGAAGCTGAGCGCGGCTGTCCTCTTGGCCTTCCACGGCATAGAGCCGGTCAAGGGCGCGGTACTCGAACCAGCCGTTTAAGGCGGTTTGCAGCCAGGCTTCATCTTCTGGCGTAACCTGCTCGTCCTGCCACAGGCGAATTAGGGTGTCTGCGGTACGCAGGGCCGGAGCGGTTGCGGTCTCGCTGTCGCGCACCTGACGCCAGCGGGCGATCGCTGCCTTCGTCTGGCCCTGATAGGCATCCATCAGGCCCAGACGAAGGTCTAGCCGCTCAATGAGCAGTTCCTGCTGGGTGAGGGCATTTTTTAGCCGACGGGCCAAAGGCTTACCCGCGTTGGCCTCATCGGCAATGGAGTCGCTGGGCGCAGCGGCCGCCTTGAGCGATGGTTCCTGGGTGAGCCCTTCAACAGCCTGCTCGCGAACCTCTTCGTACTGCTCTTGAGCGGCGGCAACGGGGTCTTTGCCCAGCAGCCCCTGGCGTAGCTGAGGCCACTGGTCTGGGGGTAGTCCCTCCCCTTTCCAGGCGCTGCCCTCCAGCAGCAGGTCGGTTTGATAGAGCTGAAGCTGATTAGCTACCTGGGGCTCGTTCCAGCTGCTCAGCAGCGATTGCACGACCACCAGCCCCACCAGGGCCGTCATCAGCATTAAAATTAGGCGTCGAATAGACACCCAGGGAGTCGAGTCGGGTTCAGAGGTCATGGGAAGGCAGTTAAAGGTCAGCAGCGAAAAAACGCTGCCTTTTCATTATTCCACCGCCGCAGGATTCCGTTGGTAGAGACCGATAGCTAAGGACTGTGCGAACGATGCCGCACTCTTCGTTTTAGCCCAGGCTAGAACTACGACTCTACCCTGATCTTTTGTGGCGGTACTTCTAGGTCAAGACCGGGCTGGCTTGGGCAAGATAAAACTGGCCACAGCTAGCCAGATCAGCAGCCCTGCTGCCGCCGCTATTGCTGCCCAGCGGACAGCGGGAATATCGCTCTGACGTACGGCGATCGCCACAAATGCCCACACAAATACTAGGGTAAACGCCACGTCTCGGTGCAGGTAGATTACCGCTGCGCCGACTAGAGCGGCGACCCCAATCATGACCCCGGTCCAGGTTGTTGAGGAAACGCCCCAGCCGCCCCAGCCAGAGGCGTAGAGGGCCGAAGCCACATTGACAATCGTGGCCACCGAGATCCAGCCGAGGTAAAGGCTAAAGGGAATGTAGGCCATCCAGCGCCGCTGTCGAGACACGCGCCTGCGACCAATATTAAGCGCTGTGTAGCTGCCAACCAGCGCCAGCAGCAGCACCGCCATCGCCAAAATTGACCAGCCGAACTGCTGTAGGGTGAACAACAAAATCCAGACTGTCTGCGCAACGCAGGCTAAAATCAGCAGCCAGTTGACCCGCTGAATGTCGGGCTCGCGCCGTCGCTGGGGATGAAACTGGTAAACCGCGTAGGCAAACAGCCCCAGATAAATTATTCCCCAAATTGCAAAGGCGTAGTTGGCGGGCGTAATCAGCACGCCGCTCAGCACGGTGTTCGCAATCTCGCCCACACTCTGCCCACCGGGCGGGAACCGGTTGAAGAGAGTGTTGAATACTACAGCCGCTATAACGGCTATAACGGTAGCGATCGCGAGGCCGATGCCAGAACTAGAGCGTCGGGGCGTGTCCATAGGGGTGGGTTCAGTGGTGTAGCCCTATCCTCTCCCAAGCGGTGCCCTAACACCACTGTTCTCAGTCAGAGCTTAACGAGCATAAAGAGTCCCCCGTGACGACCTAGGCCGCGTTTATTCGTCCTCAAGTTCGTCGGTATCGGCCTCGGGCTCCTCGACAACGACCGGTGCACCGTTGATAGAGAGCTTTTCGCGCACCTGGGCCTCGACTTTGGCGGCAAAGGCGGCATCTTCAACCAGCCGCTGCACCGTGTTGTCGCGGCCCTGGCCAATGTTGTCGCCTTCGTAGCTGTACCAGGCTCCCCGACGGGTAATTACGTCAGTTTGCTCGGCGAGATCCACTAGGCAGCCCATCGTCGAAATACCCTGGCCAAAGAGAATATCGAACTCAGCGATGCGAAAGGGTGGAGCAACTTTATTTTTGGCTACCTTAACTTTGGCTCGAATACCGTATTCTTCAGTGCCCTTTTTAAGGGTTTGAATACGGCGAATATCGAGCCGCACGGAGGCATAGAACTTGAGGGCGTTACCGCCTGTTGTGACCTCTGGATTGCCGTAGGAAATACCGATTTTTTGACGCAGCTGATTCAGGAAAATCACTGTACATCGAGACTTACCGATGTTGCCGGTAATTTTTCGCAGGGCTTGACTCATTAGGCGAGCCTGTAGACCCATGTGGGCATCACCCATCTCGCCTTCAATTTCGGCACGGGGCACTAGGGCGGCTACCGAGTCAACCACCACTACATCAACCGCCGCCGATCGAACTAGCTGATCGACGATTTCTAGACCCATTTCACCGGTATCGGGCTGCGACACCAGCAGGTCGTCAATGTTGACCCCCAGCGTTTTGGCATAGACCGGGTCAAGGGCATGCTCGGCGTCGACAAAGGCGGCGACCCCGCCCGCTCTCTGCACTTCTGCTAAAGCATGAAGGGCTACGGTGGTTTTACCCGAGCTTTCGGGACCGTAGATTTCGATCACGCGTCCCTTGGGCAGGCCGCCGCCGAGGGCAAGATCTAGGGTTAAAGCTCCAGTAGGAATAGTCTCGACCGTCATGCGGCTGGCTTCCCCCAGTCGCATGATGGCACCTTTGCCAAAGTTGCGCTCAATCTGACTGAGCACCATGGAAAGGGCCTTTTGCTTTTCGGTAGCGCCGTCGTTCTTAGATGCCATAGCTGCCTAGAGATAGTTCAGATGTGTGGATAAAAAGGCGGACAGGTCAGGGTAAGCGGTCTTAGCCCTGGGGCTGCTCAAACGTATAGGTCGCTGCTAAGCAGCGACGCCCGCCCGCAAACTGAAGCCTGAGCGTGGTGTAGCGAATATTGATAAGTAAGTGCTGGGCGCGCTAAAGAGCTGCCTTGCCCTATCTATTATAGTACGTTTGAATTGGTTTAGGCGGTTCTGAGCAGGGTGATACTTAACTATCTTGACGCTGTTTTAGAGCGCTGCCCATCTAGATCAGCAATTTGTCTCAGCAAAACCCGCTGGACAGCCTTGGGCATAGATCGAGCGCAGTCTGAAGGGGTGAATACAAATGGGTACAGGTTTTTTGATTCATGTTGCAGCATTTCCAGGCTGGCTTGCTGGAGTGACCTATCACAAAGGACTGGGCTATTGCTGCTGGGTAATTAACCCCGAGCTGGCGGTGCTTAACGATGGCGAAGTCTACGCCAGCAGCGCAGAGGCGATCGCGGCGGGGCGACTGTTCATCCACCACTCTATGGGGCTTGAGCCAGACCTAGGCAGTAGGGGATAGATAACATTAATTGACAGAGTTCATCTAGCCCTGCCAGAGTCAACCCGATGGAACGCGTTCTTGCCCAGGTGGGGACAGCCGTTTTCGCCATGTCTGGCGTGCTGTCTGCGACCCGCCAGCGCCTCGATATTTTTAGCACCTACGAACCAGCCAAAACCGAAGCACTTCTCACAACCGCCGGATTTACTGCTGTTAAGCAAGACTATTCCTGAGCCATAATGGGGCCAGCTTTGCCGAACTTCTCTGCAATGTCCGACCTGCCCCATCGTACTAATTCCTTAGCCTGGCAGCTGCGCCAGACGGTCCAGAAGCTGGCGGAGTGGTCTGAGTACCAGCTCTCGCGCCTAGACGTGAACACGCCAGAGCTACCGCGCTGGCCTTGGCTAGAGTCTCTGGCGCGGGGGCTATTTTGGATGGCGATCGCCGCCTTCGCTTTGTGGATCGGCTGGCTGCTGTACCGGGTCATTACGGCCTACTTGAGCCGACGACAGTTGACCTCTAGTACGTCTCGGGCTGCGCCACCTGCGGAGGCCGCGCTTAAGCAGGCTGCGTTTTGGTGGCGTGAGGCCCAGCGGCTGGCCCAGCAGGGCGACTACGCTGCCGCCTGCCAGGCGCTTTACATGGCGGGTCTGGCTCGACTCAACGACACCGAGGCTGTGCTCTATCGCCCCAGCCGTACCGACGGAGAATATCTAGACTGCATTGCTGCCCATCCCAGCCGCCCCTACGAGCTGCTAATTCGCACCCACGAGCGGATTACCTACGGCGACGCCCAGGCGACAGAAGAAACCTACCAGCGATGCCGCAGCGCCTACCAGGAGATCGCCCCGTGACGCGATCGCCCCTGCGCTGCCCCGTCCTGTTGGGATTACTGGCCCTGGTGTTGCTAGGGCTGCTGATTTTTGGCGCACCGGCTGCTAACCACCTCGAAAGCGGCTCCACCTGGCACCGAGGCCCGGCAGGCTACAGCGCTTGGTACGAGTCTCTGGTGCAGCAGGGGGTGGCGGTGCAGCGCTGGCAGCGCCCGGTAGAAGCCCTGCTAGAACGGCTAGGCGAAGCGGAAGACTCTACCGTTACGCTGATGCAGCACCCCTCAACAGTCGCCGAAACCCTGGTGGTTGTGCTGCCGGAAGTGACCAATCGGCGAGCGTTACCCGCCCTGCTGCCCTGGATGCCCGATTGGGTCGAGGCAGGGCACCGGCTGGTGATACTTGGCGTCAAGTCGCCGGCCACGGCGGCTCCCTTTTCAAGCACCCTGTCTGCTCCGACTGGCCCAGTGCAAATCAACACTCGCCGTCGCTATAGGGCAGGGCCAAAGTCGAGCGTTGAGCTCGATGACGAGTACGGTGCGGTGGTTTGGCAGCAGTCGTTTGAGTCGGGCCAGGTGACGATGGCGACAACGCCCTACCTAGGGGCCAATGCTTACCTAAACCAAGCTGGTAACTTTGCGCTGCTGACGAAGCTGGTGGCAGGTGCAGGCACTCGCGTCTGGATTGATGAGTACCTGCACGGCTATCGGGATCAGGCGGCGATCGCAGCGGAAACCGGTAACGACAGCTGGCTCAGCTATCTAGGCCGTACTCCTTTGCTCATTCTCGGCGTTCAGGCGATAGCCGTGACGCTGGTCGCGCTGCTGGCGTTTAACCGCAGGCTAGGACAGCGGCGAACCCTGCAACCCCCCGGCATAGACAACAGCCAGGCCTATATTCAGGCTCTAGCCGGAGTGCTGCACAAAGCCGGTAGCCACGACTTTGTAGTACAAACCCTGAGTCAGGCCGAGCGCGTGCGCCTCCAGAAATCTATGGGTTTGGGGCATAGCCCTCTACCTCTAGACCAGCTACAGGCAGCGTGGAATCAGCGCTCCGGGAGTCCTGCCGCTGATCTGGCAGCTGTCTTTGATCCTGCTGTGGCTAAGGGCGATCGCCCGCTGCGCGACTGGCTCAAGCGGCTACAATCCCTTCAGTATCCAGGAAACACTAGCGGGCTATGAGTGATCTACAGGCAGCGATCGCACGCATTGGTAGCGCCCTCGGCGGTGTAGTGGTAGGCCAGGAGTCCATAGTTCAGGAGCTGCTGGTGGCTTTATTGGCCGGGGGGCACGTCATTCTTGAGGGGGTACCCGGCACCGGCAAAACTCTGCTGGTGCGGGCGCTATCGCGGCTGATTCAGGCCGACTTCTCTAGAGTGCAGCTGACGCCCGACATTCTGCCGTCGGATATTTCGGGTACGAACGTCTTTGACCTTACCAGCCGCACCTTTACGCTCAAAAAAGGTCCGGTGTTTACCCAGGTGCTGCTAGCGGATGAGATCAACCGCACCCCGCCCAAAACCCAGTCTGCCCTGCTCGAAGCGATGGAAGAACAGCAGGTTACCCTCGACGGCACCAGCCATCCCCTGCCGGACCTGTTTTGGGTCGTCGCCACCCAGAACCCTCTGGAGTTTGAGGGCACCTACCCTCTGCCCGAGGCCCAGCTCGATCGCTTTTTATTTAAGCTTGTGGTTGGCTACCCGGCCCCGGCGGCAGAAAAACAGATGCTGCTCAACGCCCAGGCCGGGTTCGAGGCCAAACGGCTGGACATTAGTGAACTCAAGCCGATCGCCGCCGCTAAGCACATCCTCGCCGCGCGTAGAGCAGTCAAACGTCTCACCGTGCAAGAGCCCGTTCTCGACTATCTGCTAGCTTTAGCCCACACAACCCGCCAGCATTCTGACCTAGAACTGGGTATGTCTCCCCGCTCTACGGTGCAGTGGCTGGCGGCAAGCAAGGCCCACGCCTGGATCAAGGGGCAGGAGTACGTCACCCCCGACAACGTCAAGGCCGTGGCCACACCCCTGCTGCGCCACCGCCTGATTTTAAGAGCCGAGACGCAGATGGACGGCCTGTCGAGCGATCGCGTTATTCAGTCAGTGCTCGATAGCGTAGCGGTGCCGCGCTGATGGCGATTATTCCCACCGCGCGCACCTACGGGCTGCTCCTAGGAGTCGGGGTTGCGGCTATGCTGCTGACAAATTTCTTCGGCTCGCCCAGCCGCCTTACCGTTGCCCTGCTGGGGCTGATGCTGTTCGACGGCGTCGTTCTAGCCGCGATGTTCTGGGATGGTTTGCGGGTCAACTCTCGCCGTGCCACAGTCAGGCGAGACCCCCTGCACCGCCTTTCCATCGGCCGCGATAACTTCGTTTTTTTACGCGGTGAGTCGTCCCGGCCTGTCTATTTGCGCCTCTACGACAACTATCCCACCGCGTTTGACGGTCCGCCCCTGCCTCTGGAGATTTCCCTGACAGGCCAAGAAACCGAGACTATTACCTATACCGTCAACCCCAAGCAGCGAGGCGAATATTCCTGGGGCGATTTGCAAATTCAGCAGCGCAGTCCCCTCGGCTTGGCCTGGGCCGACTGGACTGTGCCCGCTGCCGAAACAGTATCGGTCTACCCCGATCTAATTGGCCTCAATCAGCTTTCTGTAAAGCTTGCTCTTCAGGCCACCGGCACCCTGAAGCAAAAGCGACATACGGGTGTCGGCACTGAGTTTGCCGAACTGCGCGAGTACGGCACGGGCGACGACCTCCGCTTTATCGATTGGAAGGCCACCGCTCGTCTGAGTCAGCCTCTGGTGCGGGTGCTGGAGCCTGAACGCGAGCAAACCCTGCTGATTCTGCTCGATCGCGGTCGACTGATGACCGCTCAGGTGCAGGGGTTGACTCGCTTTGACTGGGGCATGAACGCGGCTCTATCGCTAGCGCTGGCGGGGGCAAGCCGGGGCGATCGCGTGGGTTTGGGCGTGTTCGGTCGCACCCTGCACACCTGGATTCCGCCCAGGGGTGGGCGGGCGAACTTTCAGCAGATGATCGAGCGCCTCACCCCAGTTCAGCCCGTGCTCGAAGAATCAGACTACCTGGCTGCCGCTACCCACGCGGCCCAGCAGCACCGCCGCCGCTCGTTAATCGTGCTGATTACCGACATCGTCGATGAAACCGCCAGCGCTGAACTGCTCTCGACCCTGGCCCGGTTGCGTCCCCGCCATTTGCCCTTCTGCGTTACGCTCAGAGACCTGGCGATCGATCGCCAGGCCCACCAGTCCACCACTGAGGTCGATGCCGCCTACCGGCGCGCCGTTGCTCTAGATCTGCTTAGTCAGCGCGAAACGGCTTTTGCCCGCCTCAAAAAACGCGGCGTGCTGGTGCTTGACGCCCCCGCCCACCAAATTTTAGAACCCCTGGTCGAAAGCTACCTGCGCATCAAGAGCCAGGGCAAGCTGTAGGGGGAACGTTGCTAATACAGACTCCTGTGCTCAGTGAATGAAAGCAGAGAAGCTTAAAAGATTCGTGAAGAAACGGTCTGATGCTCCGGGCAATGGGGAACCCTACTATATAGTTCATAGGTATTATTTTCTTTATCCATGAAACCAAGGTTTGCAGCCCATACTCCTCCTGAAGGTGCGGATGAGCAATGGCATGGGCTGAAAGAACATCTGTCGGATGTGGCGCAGTTGGCCCAGCGATTGGCCGATAAGTTTGGGGCGGGGAAGTTGGGTTACTATGCCGGGCTCTGGCATGACCTGGGAAAGTACAATTCAGCTTTTCAGAAGTATCTAGAGCAGTGCCAGACAGCATCTGAATCGGGAGGGGCAGAACCTAAGGCCGGGCGACGGCGGCTGCGGAAGGTGGCCACGGTCTGCAAAAATTTTGGCCAGCGGGTTCAGCTCTCTGTGTTTGAGTGTCGAGTAAACCAAGCCCAGTATGAAACCCTCAAAGCCCAGCTGCTCGATATTATCGATGCCAGGGTAGACAGCATCAGAATTTATAAACTGCCTTCTCCCCGAGAGAACCATATAGAACAATTTGGTCTTGACCACTACACTGACTTTGATGAACCATTAATTATTTGAGTCGGGGCGCTGCGCGAACCCCTAGCAAGGGCTATTTCCCTGGGAGGTTCGCGCTTTATGTGTATCAAGGGTTTCGGACTTTTGGTGAGAGCGATGACGATGCTCGATCAGAGAAAATTAGCTGATTCGCGGAAACAGGCTCTGAAATGCCCATCTGGCAAGGGTTTGCTAAGATAGCCGTAGCGCCCGGCCTCAAAACCGGGCAAGGATTGGAACAGGGGCCAGATTAGCCATATCGCTGACAGAGAATCGCATGCTAGCTCGCGTAGCTCAGGGCTATTTCTCAACTCCCTTATCCCTTCACCCCACTCCCCGTCTCCGTGGGCACGATGTAGCGCTGCAGGAGTATAAACACCGCGATCGCGGGCAGCACCGATAAAATCGACCCTGCCGCAATCAGCCGCCAGTCTAAGGAAAAGCTGCCCGCCAGTCGCGCTATCCCCAGGGGCAGCGTGTAGCGCTCGGGGCGATCGAGCAAAATCAGCGGCCATAGAAACTCGCTCCAGGTGCCGATAAAGACAAAAATTCCCAGCGTTACCAGTGCCGGTCGAGTGGCGGGCAGCATGATATTCCACCAGATGCCCAGGTCAGAGCAGCCATCCATGCGAGCCGCTTCTTCTAGCTCCTTGGGCACCCCCTGAAACGCCTGCCGCATCAAGAAGATGCCAAAGGCCGAGGCCAGGTAGGGCAATACCAGCCCCAGATAGGTATTGCGCAGGCCCAGGTTTACCGCCAAAATGTACAGCGGTATCATCACTACCTGAAACGGAATCATAATCGTGGCTACGATCAGCGCCAGGATTGAGTCGCGGCCTAAAAACGACAGCCGCGCTAGGGGGTAGGCCGCTAGCGAGCACAGCAGCAGGTTGGCCGCCACCGTCAGCACCGCCACAATAGTGCTGTTGAGAAAGTACTGGCCAAAGGGGTTAGACTGCCACACCTGGCGGTAGTTGGCCAGAGTGGGCTGCTGAGGCAAAAGCTGGGGAGGGGAGGCCAGCAGGTTCTCCGTTGGCCCCTTAAAAGAGGTGCTAAGCAGCCACAGCAGCGGGAAGACCATCACTAATGCGATCGCCAGCAGCAGCGCATAGAGGCCTATATTCCGCCAGTGAGGCCACCGAGCAATGCTGCGGAAGACTGGCTGCTTGGGCGGCATCAGCAGGTTCCCCAGGCGGGTATAACTTGATCCCCGGATGCTTTAAGAATCCAGAGATCTGATAGGCGAGACATCATCAAAACAGCCATTCCCTACCCCAAAAGCAGCTCTTGCAGCAGCCAAAAACCAGCGAAGGATTCGCTGTCGCGATTAGCCTGAATGCCGATGAAATGCACCTGGTTGGCCTTGGCCTTGGCTGCCTCAAAGGCTTGAGCTTCAGAAACAAGCGCTGAACTGGGTAGACCCGCTAAAATCCAGCTTTCAGACGCTCCGGTTTCGAGCACAATAGCAGGATTTTTGCTGGTTTCCACCCGCCAGTAGGCCAGCTCTAAGCCCGACATCCAGGCGGCCAGAGCGGTAGCGCGGGGAGAAATAATCAGCAGCCCCGGAATTGGAGTGTCGGGGGCTAGGTCGGCCAGCGCTAGAGGAAAGGTTTCGCCGAAGCCAATATCCCACTCGGGCAGGTCGGCAAAGGCGGCGGCATCTAGGGTGACAAAGGCCCACTGCTGGCCCAGCAGGGCATCGGGCAGGGACTGAGGGTTGGGCGGCGGCGCGGCAACCGAGGGCGAAGGCACGCTGGTATAGCCCTCCATGGCGGGATAAACGGTCTGGTTGCGATTGCTCAACCACTGCTGTAGGGCCACCGTGCGACGGCTAGGCCGAGCCGGTACGCCCGCCTCATCACAGGCCCGCAGAATCATGTTCTGCATCTGGTAGCGAAAGTACCGGATGCGGCTGGGGGGCGCAACGCCCTGGCTAGTGGCCGCCGCGATCGCCTCTTCGATCGCCCCTCTAAGCGCGATTGAGTTGACGTCGCTGCTGGGCAAAAACTTGCTGTAGCGAAAGGTCTGGGCGCTATCGGTCTGGCTGTCAACAATGCCCTCACACAGCAGCACTTCCCAGAGTTTTTTATCGTTCTCGTCCAGCACGGGCCGGGAGTAAAAGTCGAGTTCCCACACGGTGCTCATGGTGTCTAGGCCTCGCTCTCGCTGAGCATGCGGCTGATGTCGCCCAGGCGGTTTTCGGCATCGTCAAACACGGCCTCAGACTCTTTCAGCAGCTCGCCCGGATATTTCTCTAGCACCTTCGTCGAGAGCGAGATCCGGTTGCGCTCCGGGTCGAGGGCAACCACGACGGCTTTGATCGGCTGTCCTACCTTTAGCACCGTGGGCAGCGATTCGACGTAGTTTTTGCTGATCTGCTTGATGTGCAGCAGGCCGCTAACGCCGTCAAACTCAACAAAAGCGCCGAAGGGTTTGAGGCTGGCTACGGCACCCTCAATCAGCTGACCCACTTCTAGGGTACTCATCACCTGGCTGCGCGCGGCAATGCGGGCCGACATGACAAGCTTATTAGCGGCAGGGTTAACCTCCAAAAAGCCCACGCTGAGACGCTGGCCCAAGGCATCTTCTAGCTTTTCGTAGGTGCGGCCCAGGTGCGATCGCGGCACAAACCCCCGCAGGCCTTCGACATCTACCGTCACGCCGCCCTTGTTGTGGCCGGTCACTTTAACGTCTAGTACGTCGCCTGCCTCAGACTGCTCAGCCAGCTTGTCCCACAGCTCTTTAAGCTGAAGCTTGCGAATCGAGAGCAGCACCTGACCATCGGCATCCTGGTCGCGAATCACCTGAAACGGGTATTCAGTACCGGGCTCGAGCAAGCCCTCCAGGGACGCGACGGCCCGCACCGCTGCCTCGCGAATAGGCAGAAACGCCGCCGACTTACCGCCAATGTCAACCGTGGCCCCGTCAGAGGCGAAGGAAACCACGGTGCCCCGCACGGTACTGCCTACCTGAAAGTCGTAGTCGTGGGCTTCGAGGGCTTTGGCAAAATCTTCAGCAGAAAAAGTCAAGGCTGGGGCTCCTGGACGTAAACGTGATTTAACTAGTTCTCTACTATACAACGCCAGACTGGGGCCAACGTGGGCCAATGGACACAGCCGCTCAAGGCCGAGACCCTTTACAATAATGTCGAAAGCATGATGTAGCCCCTCAGAACTGATGGCCGACGAGCAATTTACTCTGTTTGATAGTGGTAGCGGCGCTTCGGGTGAAGCCACGGTAGACCCCAGCAGCGTTGATTTTGATGCCATTCCTACCAACGGAGCGGTGCCTATTCTTCCAGGTATTTACCCCGACCTGGCTACTCTGGGCACTCACTGCCGGGGCTGCCTGCGCTGTGACCTATCAGAAACTCGCACCAATGTTGTAGTCAGTCGGGGTAGCCCCACCGCTCCGGTGCTCATTATTGGTGAAGGCCCTGGGCAGCAGGAGGATGAGCAGGGGCTCCCCTTTGTGGGTAAATCGGGCCAGCTGCTGGAAAAAATCTTGGCCTCGGTGCGCTTCGACACCGAGAAAGACGTGTACATTTGCAATATTGTGAAGTGCCGCCCGCCCGAGAACCGCGTGCCTGCCGCTGGTGAAGTCGCCGCCTGCAAAGGCTACCTGCTAGAGCAAATTCGCCTAGTCGATCCCAAGATTATTTTGCTGACTGGGGCAACGGCCCTGAAAGCGCTGCTAGGGGTCAAACTGGGTATCAGCAAAGTGCGCGGCGAGTGGATGGAGTGGGAAGGCCGCCTGTGTATGCCCATCTTTCACCCGGCCTACCTGCTGCGCAACCCGTCGCGCGATAAGGGCAGCCCCAAGTGGCTGATGTGGCAAGACATTCAGGCCGTGCGGGCCAAGGTCGACGAGCTCACGGCTGGCTGAGGACACCCGGCAGCTAGGGTACGGCTTTCAATACTCTGAGGTTAAGGGTATCTCTGCCAAAATAGACGAGTAACAAAGCCGCTTGAGCAGCCTTTTGCCTACGAAACTAGGCAGCCCCAGACCACGCCCTGGATACAATTAAGGAGAGTCTTAATGGATACCAATAACCTTCTGCGCCAGCTGCTCATGATTGGTGTAGGTACAACTTCCCTAGTAGCCGAGCGGGTCAAGCAGGTGACTGAAGAATGGGTGCGCGAAGGCAAATTTAACCCCGAGCAGGCTAGAACGCTGGTAGACGAGGTGATGGGTCAGCTCAGCGAGGGCAACGGAGCGCTAGAAGACCAGTTTCAGCGCCTGTTTCGCAATACGCTGCAAGATTTGGGTGTGCCCCGCCAGGCGGAGATGGACGAGCTGCGCGGTCGGCTCGATCGCCTAGAGCGTCAGGTACGCGATCTGGAGAACCGGGCCTGGAAGTAGCTGGCTCGTTTTAACCTGGTCTACACCGGACGTTGATGTTTTAAAGCGAGCCGAAGGGTTATGGCTGTCAATCCGCTAGATATATTCGCGGGCGAGCCTACGATCGCCGATCAGTCTGTTTAAGTAGACAAAGGGTTGACGGTGCACTGATCGTCACGATCTGCCCGGTACGCTCGATGCGCCTCAAGGATTGAGCCACTATTCGCTGGCCTACTTTTTACCTAAGAACGAGCGGCAGGTTACCCATTTCAATGAGGTGGGAGAGTATGACGGCGAAATAATGCCAGGAGACTTTTATCTCTGCCCCATCGGCCACGCTGGGTTCACGCACTGGCAGTCAGTGGATAAAACGCTGCACATCATCATTGAGCTGGGAGTAGCGGCGGTGCTGGGCAGCATTTTGCTCGGGCAAAAGACCTGACAGAATGTGCTCGGGCAAAAGACCCAATAGAACCAGACCACAAAATGTTACCAGCCGTGGCTAACGGCTCTTGTCAGTGCAACACTAAGTAGTGACCATAGGCTGCCCCGCAATCAGTGGGGAAGGCCAATCCCTGGAGGTTGTTCATGACTGGTGCTGTACTCTCTCCCACAGACTGGCCCGCTCTAGAAGAAGGACTTCCCCCTCTATCGGGGCGAGAGTCCGATGTCGCTGCGATTATGGCCAGTAGCGAACCGGTGTTTCTGAACCGTACCAACCTAAGCCTGGCGGATATTTCAGCAGGCTTTGCGATCGCCCTGCACATGCACCAGCCCACCATCCCCGCTGGAGCTAAAGGCGAGCTGATCAACCACCTTCAGTACATGTTTGAGCACCCCTATGACGGGGATAACCACAACGCGGGCACATTTGCCTACTGCTACGCCCGCCTGGGCGATTTCATTCCCGAGCTGGTTAGCCAGGGCTGCAACCCCCGCGTCATGCTCGACTACTCGGGCACCCTGCTGTGGGGCCTACAGCAGATGGAGCGTCAGGATATTTTAGACAAGCTGCGGCGGCTGGCCTGCGACCCGGCCTATCAGCCCTACGTGGAGTGGCTGGGCACCTGCTGGGGTCACGCGGTAGTGCCCTCGACTCCTGTTCCCGATCTCAGGCTGCACATTCGCGCCTGGCAGCATCACTTCGCCGCCCTGTTTGGTCCTGAGGCGCTGGCTCGGGTGCGGGGCTTTTCGCCGCCGGAAATGCACTTGCCCAACCACCCCGACGTACTCTACGCCTTTGTTAAAGCTCTCAAAGACTGCGGCTATCGCTGGCTGCTGGTGCAAGAGCACACGGTGGAATCTTTAGAGGGAGCCGGGCTTTCGCAGCCCCACCTGCCCCACCGACTGGTAGCCCGCAACAGCCAGGGCGAGGTCGAAGAGATGGTAGTGCTGGTTAAAACTCAGGGGTCTGATACCAAGCTAGTGGGCCAAATGCAGCCCTACTGGGAGGCCAAAACCCTGGTCAAAGTCGCCCTCGGCGATGCCACCGTGCCCCAGCTGGTTAGCCAGATTAGCGATGGCGAAAACGGCGGCGTGATGATGAATGAATTTCCCAGCGCGTTTATGCGATCGTGGCACGAAATGCGCGACCAGAGTGGCGGTCGTCAGGGTGTAGTGGGCTTTAACGGAACTGAATATTTAGAGCTGCTGGCGGCGGCGGGGTGTGGCCCAGAGACATTCCCGGTTTGTCAGGCCGTGGGGCAAAAACGTCTGTGGAGCGCGGTCGGTGAGGCCGCAGGGCCAGAGGCAGTAGCGCAGGCGATCGCCGCTATCCGGGCTGAAGATCAGGGCTTCTCTATGGAAGGTGGCTCCTGGACGGGCGATCGCAGCTGGGTTGTGGGCTACGACAACGTACTCGACCCCATGCAGCGCCTGTCGGCTCAGTTTCACCAAACCATGAGCCGGCAGAGTGAGCAGGGCGATGCCCTAGAGGGTCAGCACCGCTATCGCAATGCCCTAATTCACAATCTGCTGCTGCAAACCAGCTGCTTTCGCTACTGGGGTCAGGGTGCCTGGACGAGCTATGCCGAAGAAATTGCCCGTCGCGGGCAGGCCATTCTGGCCCGTGACTTCGCCTAGGGTAGATTGATTTTAGATTTTGGATTGGCGATTTCGGAGCGTTGGGGCAGCGGTCTTGACTTGGGGCCGCTGCCCTGTAGCGGGGCAGGGTTGCGCTTTAGCTCAGCGTGCTGTGGCTTGAGCGGCAGTCGCGCTAGCTACTCGTAGTAGCGGCTGTCGAGCCAGTTGCGCACGTCTTGCTCAGAGCAAAATGAGCGGGTGCGGTTGGTCACCGGGTCGTGGGCAAACCAAAGCGGCTGACCGCTGCGGGTGCGCTGCCAAATGCGCAGTTCGTTTTGGCCGGTAAGAAATTTCATGGTTCGGTCTCCTAACGTTGTTAAGATCTGCCTGAGGCTGTAGCGAATAGAGCGATCGCCCGGAGTAGGTTGCACCAGAGTTTCCAGGCGCTGACGCTGCTGTTGCAGGTTGGGGGTGCGAGTTGTGTGCATATGGCCTCCCGAGGATGGTGGGGCTCCAGGGCTGGAGCAGATAGCGAGGCAGCAGGCTCAGTCGGCCCTTGTAGAGAACCGTGGCTAAGCTATGAAGCGTAATGCTGGCAAATAGCTGTTTAGACCCTGACCTAAGCGCCGGGTTAGTTGAGCTGCTGTCGTCGATATCCCCAATCTAGGCGAACGGCGAGAATGTAACAAAGCATGACGTGAATGGGTTCTATGCAAAAAATCGATGGGCTGGTTCTAGCCTCAGACCTTAGTCTTGAGATCAGCATTTAGGGGTTTGAAGTAGCGATGCTCAGCAAAGTGAAGCTTTCTCAACTACGCGCCCTAGTTGCGATCGCCGACTGCGGCAACTTCAGCGAAGCGGCCCTGGCGCTCGACATTACCCAGTCAACCGTTAGCCACGCGATCGCGACGCTTGAAGATGAGCTGGGCATTACCCTCCTGCAGCGGGGTCGCCACGGAGCCCGGCTGACCCCGGTGGGCGATCGCATTACTGCCCACGCCCGCGATATGCTGGGCCTGCTCAACACTATTGCCGGTGAAGCCAATCAGGCCCGGGGCGTACAGGGAGGCAGCCTGCGGATAGCGTCGATTCGCAGCGTGGCCACCCACGTGCTGCCGGGGGCGATCGCGCGCCTGCACCGTCGGTACCCTACCATCGCTATCACCTTGCTAGAGATGGATGAAATTCATCAGCTCAAGCAGGCCCTGCTAACGGGCAAAGCCGATCTAGCCGTAGCCGAAACCATCGACGGTAGCGATGTTGAAAGCCTGCATATTTTTGATGATGAGTATGTAGCTTTGCTGCCCCCCGGCTATCGCCCTAAGACCGGCGCTCTAACTATAGATGACCTGGGCCAGATGCCTGTCCTCGGCTCAAGCCACGGTAGCTGCGGTCAGCGCATTCGCGCTGCCCTCAATGACCAAGCTCAGTCGATTGAACTGGCCTACTGCATTCGCCACGATTCATCTATGGTGGCGATGGTAGAACAGGGACTGGGCATTGCCATCCTGCCTCGCCTCGCCGCTGAGCCGGTTCCTCCCAGCGTCAAGATCTGTCCACTGCCGTTTCTCATTTCTCGCCCGATTGGAGCCACTATCCTCAAAGATGCGCTGCACACCCCCGCTCTTTACGCTTTCTTAGACGCTCTGCGCGAGGTGGGCGAGTTTAGCCGCGCTAAAGCTGTTTAAAGTTGCATGGCCGTCTAAAATTGCAGGGCGTTTATCAGGGTCGTACCGATGCGCCACCTCTATTTTTTAGTCCCTGGCACCGGCAAGCGCTTTGTCTGCGGCGGGCTGTTCGCTGAACTCAAAACTCTCAAGCTGGCCCAGCAGCTTTGCGCCGCCGAGGTTGTTACCTATGATCAGCGCGAACCCGACACCCTTTTTCTAGACGATTTGCTCCAGCAGCCCGGTCTTGACAACTGCATCTTTGTCGTTAGCTGGGGCTTCCACATTCCTCGCCTGGTGAAGCGGCTGCGGGGTCAGCAGATGGTGTACCACGCCCACAGCAGCGGCTACGGGTTTAGACTACCGGACGATATCCCGATCATTACTGTCAGCCGCAACTCCATGGGCTACTGGGGGCAGCAGCGTCCCAATGGACTAATTTTCTATCTGCCTAACCACATTTCATCGGAGTTCATCAATCAGCAGCAGTCTAGGGATATCGACGTGCTGGTGCAGGTGCGCAAGTCGTCAAGCTATCTGCTGAACCAGCTGATACCTGCCCTAGAGCCCCACTGTAATGTGGTGCGCCTAGATGGGTTTGTGGATGATTTGGCGGTTTTATTCAACCGCAGCCGAGTGTTTCTCTACGACTCAGCAGAGTACTGGGCGCTGAGTCGGGTGAGCGAAGGGTTTGGCCTACCGCCAATGGAGGCAATGGCCTGCGGCTGCCAGGTGTTTACTAGCGTCAACGGAGCCCTGGCCGATTATTTAGATCCTGGGTTCAACTGCTACAAAATTGGGGTGCACTCGGCTGAGTACGACCGCGATCGCATCCTTGCTGCCCTCCAATCCCCTAGTCCCCTAGCAATGACTCCAGCGGATCTCGAACCCTACCGTGCTGATGCGCTACGGCCCCGGCTGAAGGTAATTCTGACCGAAATTAATCACTTCTTTGATCACCGTACCAAGTACAGCGCCAACATCCCTGAACTCACTAAACCGCGTCTGATCCGCCTGTGGCTGCGCCGTACTGCCGCTAAGATTAGCAAAAAGCTCAAAAGCCGCTGATCCCCGGCTTCGGTATTCCGCAGCTTGGCAAAGGCACAGTCACACGAGACAATGGAGTTATTGTATTATCTTGAACCCTAGGCTGTGAACAACGCTCCTGTACGCACGGTATCTGACGCCAAGCGCGACTTTTACACCCACCACACTCGGCCCATCAACTCTATCTACCGGCGCGTGGTAGACGAGCTGATGGTAGAAATGCACCTGCTGTCTGTAAACGTCGACTTCGCCTACGACCCCATCTACGCCCTAGGTATTGTCACCACCTTCGATCGCTTTATGGTGGGCTACCAGCCTGAGAACGACAAAACTTCCATTTTTAGTGCTCTATGCCAGTCCATTAACAGCACCGCCGAGCACTATCGGGGCGACGCTGAAGCTATCAAAGCATCGGCCAATGGCATGTCTCTCGACGACCTGAAAGGGCAGTTTGAAAACCTCTCTGATGGTGGCGAAGGCCTGCGCGGCACGCTGGCCTCGATAGCTAACAAGGAAAAGTTCAAGTACAGCCGGCCCTTTGGCGTTGGCCTTTATACCTTAGTAGAGGCTGCTGCTCCTGCTGAAGGCCTAAAGGAGAAAGACACTGTTGAGGCTTTGTTCAAAGAGCTGGGCAGCAAACTCAATATCGTTACCGACAAGCTGCTCAAAGACGTTGACCTCTACCGCAGCAACCTAGAGAAATTTGCCCAAGCTCAGGAAGTGATGAAGGACATGCTGGCCGCCGATCGCAAGAAACGCGAAGAGCGCCAGAAAGCAGCTGAAGCGGCGGCCGAAGCTATTGCTGAGTCGGTAGACACTGCTCCCAAAGCGGCTGAGTCTGGAGAAGCGGCTGAATCTGAAGAGGCGACCCAATAAACCTCATTCCCCATCTGCTGAAGGGGAAGTGCTGAACGTAGAGCGGCTGCTCTCATTTCCTCCCTAGGCGGCGATCAACTGCTTTGAGCTGGTGGTACAGCATCTCAATTTTTGGCGCTGCCGCCCCTGCTGCCTGGGCCGCGCGCAGAGGGTTGCCGTAGATGGCTTCTACTTCCAACGGTCGCCCCTCGTCACAGTCAATCTTCATGCTGGTGCGGTAGGGGGCCATCTGTTCGGTGTGGGTCAGCATGTGAGGCACAAGCTCCGCAGGTAGGCATCGTTCCTGACCGGGAGAAAGGGATTCTCCGTCCTGTCGAGCGGCCTTCAGAACTTCCATCATCAGCTGCTCAGCCAGCTGGCGAATGTTGGGATCGCCCATCATTTCGGTAGTGGTGGCATTCATGACTACCGAGAGTCCGTTGAACGGAATATTCCACATCAGTTTGCGCCAGCGAGCCAGACGCAGATCCTGTACTAGCTCCACCTCTACCTGCCCTGCCCAAAAGTCTTGCTCAATGGCTTTTAGCAGCGGCGAGATCCCGGCGGGCTGACGGTCGCTACTGTGCTGTCCCAGCAGCAAGCTACCGTAGTCTAGATGGCGAATGGTGCCAGGGCCTACTTTGTTTGAGCAGATGATGCACAGCCCTCCAAGGATGGTTCGATTGGCCTCAGCCTCACTCCATCCTGCGAGCTCTTCTTCGATACCAAAACCATTCTGCAGCGTCAGGATCGCTGTATTCGGTCCCAAAATTGGGCCCAGCAGCTCGGGCAAGCGCGAGTTCGCAGTTGTTTTCAGGGCAATGATTACGACATCAACAGGAGGCATAGTAATGCCGTTGCTGTGAGCCTGCACCTGCGGCAGGGCAAAGTCCCCTGCCACCGATTCAATAACCAAGCCGTGCTGCACGACGTGGTCGTAGTCACTGCGCAGCAGGAAATGCACCTCAGCTCCGCCTCGCTGCAAACATGCCCCATAGTAGCCGCCCACAGCCCCAGTACCCACTATGGCATAGCGCCGATGGCCCACTATCCCTTCCTCCTGCTGTGGCCCACCGGCCCAAACCTGGCCACCGGAATGAGTTGATGCTGCATTCTAAAAATGTTTGGCTTATCTACCTCAGTATTTTAAGGCTTGATTCTGATCTTTCAGCAACCTGCGTGCCTCGGCTGGTGTAGCCTGTAGGCTCTTCGCGCTCGGGCGCTGAGAGGGCATCTAGGGAAGCCTCTAGTAGCGCCGCCTCTAGCAAAACTTCAGATAACGTCAGCTCCATAGGCTGGGGCAAAAAGTCGAGCGGCTTCATCTCGACTAGCGTAGCTGCAAACACAGGTGTCGCTAGCGAACAGGCTACCCAACGGCTTTCTACGGGTACGCCGAGCCGGCTACACTGGCCGCCTCGACGACCCTCCGGGGCGTAAAACTGGCAGCGGCTGCAAGATGATACCCGGCACTGCGCTGATTTCATAGTAGCTTCCCGAAAGCGACGTACAACTTCTATAGTTTCACTCTTGGAAAAATGAGAAGTTACTGGCTTTACGGCTCAAAGTCCTTAGTCTCACAAGGCTGTAGCCGCTAGAGTCAAAGAGTGTACTTCATGTTTTCTTTATGTTTCCTTTAAGCCCATTTACAATCGTGTAGGTGAAGAAAGCCGCAAGCTTTAATTAACGTAAACTTGCCTGGGATCAGTCGAAGCAGAGGAAATATGCCTATCTATTGATGTATGCCGCCTTTATTTCAGCGTTCGTACTGAGGAAATAGAAGGAAGGCTGCTGATTTTGTGACGCTTAGTTGTTTTGAAGTCATAGCTTCAAGCTATATTCGCCTTTTGGTACAGCTTGAATCAGTAAATGTGACGCTTCTAGCTCGGCGAGAGATTTTCTGGACTCAATTCGATCGCTCCGCTGTCTCGCGACCGCACTCTGTGCCTCAGGCCCAGTGCTATGGCATAATCCTGCCCTATGGAACCGTCTAATCTGCTGCTAAGACTGAGCCGTCGACTATTTGCTGAGGAGCGCGATCGCAGCGCTTTTATCGAAGCTCTCACTCATCCCCAGCCCTTCCCTGCAGCCATTGTGTGGCTGCAACCGCGCCCGGAGGAGGCTCCCTTTGCGATCGCTCCACCGCTGCCCTGGCAACCTGCCTGGGTCGATCGCCTCACGGTCAATCAGCGTCCTGGGCAGCATTCGCTGCACGGGGCAGGAGCCTACTACTGCCTTGATACTGCTTCTGTGTTTGCTGCCGCCGTCTTTAGCGCCATAGAAGCTCCGGTCATCTCGGTGCTCGATCTCTGCGCTGCCCCCGGCGGTAAAAGCCTGCTATCGCGACAGGCCCTTAGCCCCGATCACCTCTGGTGTAACGAAGTAGTTGGCAAGCGGGTGAAAATTTTGATCTCTAATCTCAAGCGCTGCGGCGTCACAGAAGCTCTGGTATTTAACCTCGATCCGACCGTCTTCGCCGCACAGCTCCCCCACACCGCTTCAGTTGTCGTTGTTGACGCTCCGTGCAGTGGGCAGTCGCTGCTGGCAAAAGGTGACTCGGCTCTAGGCTGTTTCCACCCTGTCAACATCAAAAAAAACGCGAACCGTCAGAAACGCATTGTGGCCCACGCCGCTCAAACGGTCGCCGCTAAAGGATACCTAGCCTATATGACCTGCACGTTCTCCGCTGAAGAAAACGAGCAGGTTGTGGAATGGTTGCTGAAGAAGTTCCCGCAGTTTGAGGCTGTAGACGTCCCGCTGCTAAAAGACTATGCTTCACCGCTGGCGGCGTTTCCCTGCTACCGCCTCTGGCCTCAGTCGGGGCTGGGTGCCGGTGGGTTCGCGGTCTTGTTGCGCAACCGGGGAGAGGCGTTAGAACCTATCAACCTAGATTTTCTCACCGCTCAGGGTATGGAAATCTACGGCCCAGCTCGGTTGTAATCAGCGCCCGAAGTGAGGCCACGTCCTAGCTTCAGCCTGCCGGGGGCCGCTATGCTGAAGGCTGTACCTGTAGAGCAATTACTGGCGGCCATGGCCCATCTTTCTAGCCCTTCTCAACCGTCTACGCTAGATGCTGTTGTTCGCCTGCTGCGCTGGGATAAGCCGACGGGGCGACTGATTTTGATGATTCCAGCGCTGTGGTCTGTGGTGCTGGCTGCCGAGGGCGATCCGCCACTGCCCCTAGTTGGCGTGATTATTCTCGGCACCCTTGCGACTAGTGCCGCTGGCTGCGTCGTCAACGACCTATGGGATCGCAATATCGATCCCCACGTTGCCCGCACCCGCACTCGGCCCCTGGCTGCCCGCGCGCTTTCGGTGCAGGTTGGCCTTGGCGTGCTGCTGGTATCGCTGCTGTGCGCCTACGGACTGTCGCTCTATCTCAACCCGCTTAGCTTCTGGCTGTGCGTACTGGCCGTGCCGTTTATTTTGTTCTACCCCCTGGCTAAGCGGGTGTTTCCAGTGCCGCAGCTGGTGCTGTCGCTAGCCTGGGGGTTTGCGGTGCTGATTCCTTGGGCAGCAGTAACCAGTAGCCTAGACTTGCCCGCGTGGGTGCTGTGGCTGGCCGTGGTGCTGTGGACCCTGGGCTTTGACACGGTCTACGCTATTCCCGATCGCGATGACGATCGCCGCCTAGGCATAAACTCTGCGGCTCTGTTTTTTGGTGACTACACCTCCCAGTTCATTGGCTTTTGCTTTCTTGGCACCTGGCTACTGTTGATTTGGCTGGGCCTGCTGCTATTTCTGGCATTTCCCTACTGGCTAGGGCTAGCCGTCGCGCTGATGATTTGGTCGCGTCAGTCTTATCTGCTGAGCCGCTACAAGCCGCCTCTGGCGCTTTACGGGCAAATTTTTAGGCAAAACGTTCAGCTCGGCTTTGTGCTCCTAGTCGGCATGATCCTGGGCTCGCTGCTGTAGCGCGGGGTGTCAGCCATCAAAAGTGGCTGTGAACGGGCCGCCTCATCCCCCTCTTCCCCACCACCTTGTCCCTACTTCCCCACTCCCCACCCAGAGCTACAATGGGTGAACAACGCAATTCCCCTTTGGAGCGGTTTATGACCACTGCGGCCCCCGTCAAGACTCAGTATGAAGCCATCATTGGTCTTGAAACTCACTGCCAGCTGTGCACCAACACCAAGATTTTTTCTCCGGCTTCTACTGCCTTTGGGGCCGACCCTAATACCTACATTGACCCTGTTGTGGTGGGCATGCCGGGAGTATTGCCGGTGCTTAACCAGCAGGTGCTGGAGTATGCGGTAAAGGCGGGACTAGCGCTGAACTGCCAGATAGCGCCCTATTCCAAGTTCGACCGCAAGCAGTATTTTTACCCCGACCTGCCTAAGAACTACCAAATTTCTCAGTATGACCTGCCCATCGCCGAGCACGGCTGGCTAGAAATTGAGCTAGTCGACAAAAAAACTAAGGAGGCGTCCCGCAAGCGCATTGGCATCACTCGCCTGCACATGGAAGAAGATGCCGGCAAGCTCGTTCATGCGGGCAGCGATAGTCTGGCCGGGTCAACCTACTCTTTAGTCGACTACAACCGGGCTGGAGTGCCGCTGATTGAAATTGTTTCAGAGCCCGATATTCGCACCGGGCAGGAGGCGGCTGAGTATGCCCAAGAGCTGCGCCGCATCGTTCGCTACCTAGGCGTTAGCGACGGCAATATGCAGGAGGGCTCGCTGCGCTGTGACGTCAATATCTCTGTGCGACCCGTGGGCCAGGCCGAGTTCGGTACCAAGGTAGAGATCAAGAACATGAACTCCTTCAGCGCTATTCAAAAAGCGATTGAGTACGAGATCGACCGCCAGATCAAGGCCAATGATGCGGGCAAGAAGATCTTTCAGGAAACTCGTCTGTGGGATGAGAGCAGCCAGCGCACCAAGAGCATGCGCTCTAAGGAAGGATCTAGCGACTACCGCTACTTTCCAGAACCCGATCTTCCTCCTATTGTGGTGTCGGTAGAGCAAAAAGAAGGCTGGCTGAGCGAGCTGCCGGAGCTGCCTGCCAAGAAGCGGACTCGCTACGAAGCAGAGTTTGGCCTGTCTCCCTACGATGCCCGCGTCCTCAGCGATGAGCGCGCCATTACTGAGTACTTTGAAGCTACCGTGGCCGCCGGGGCTGCCCCTAAGCTGACGTCCAACTGGATCACCCAGGACATTGCCGCTTACCTCAACAACGAGAAACGTTCGATCGACGCGCTGCCCCTGACTCCTGCTAGCCTAGCCGAGCTGGTGCAGCTGATTGAAGCGGGCACTATTAGCAACAAAATAGGTAAAGATCTGCTGCCGGAGTTGCTTACCGAGGGAGGCTCACCAAAAGCCCTTGTTGAGGCGCGGGGGCTGAGCCAAATCTCTGACCCGGCCCAGATTGAAGCCATGATTGATGAGGTGCTGGCCGCTCATCCAGAAGAGCTAGAG
>JBARUP010000515.1:0-4615 GCA_049645805.1 Nodosilinea sp. | reverse complement strand
TAAAAACAGTCAAGGGAAGACCAAGCTTCCGCGATCCGAAAAGGCCAGACCTCTTGACTGTAACCGTAGTATAGCGGTTGGGTTGGCGCACCTGCATCTCTCACCGACTAATGGCTGCCATTCTTCATACAGGGCTTTCAAAGGTCTATACTCCGCTCACTATTCTAACCTACATCCCTACGTACTCCTCAGATGACATCACCTAGAGGGGGTGCTCTTTTGGAGAGTGGACGGCGGATGCTGTAGCCTTAACTTCGGCAATCGCGGCTATAATCAGCACCCTATAGATCAGGGGCATGCGGAGAAGCTCATATAGCCCACGTGTAAGCGTGTCGGCATATCTAAGAGCTGACTCAACTAGTGTCTGGGGCATCATCAATTTTGATCATCAGCACCATCGAGCCAACATGTGATGCTACGAACCCATGCTTCTCATAAAACGTTTTTGCCTTCTCTGAGATGGCCTTTACCAAAATTGCCCGTATTCCGGCAATTTCGGCGGCTTGCAGAGTACGCAAAACAGCGTCTCGCAATAGCACGCTGCCGATGACACAATGTCAACACACCTTACATGCCCACATATTCCTGAAGTGACTTCACCTGGAGGGGGTGCTGCTGCAACGAACGAATTGCTGAGGCGGTGGCTTTTGCTCCGGCGATCGTAGTGATAATCGGTACTTTATAGGCCAAGGCTGTGCGGCGAATCGAGCGATCGTCCTCTAGGGCGGTACTGCCAGCGGGGGTATTGATAATCAACTGGATCTCGTTGTTTTTGATCGCGTCTTCGATGTTGGGGCGGCCTTCGTGAACCTTGAGAATTGGGCCTACGGTGAGTCCCTCATCCATCAGGGCGGCGCGGGTGCCGGAGGTGGCGATCAGCTTCAGACCTAGGCTGGCCAGGTCTTTGGCCACGGGGATAACAGCGACTTTGTCGCGATCGTTCATAGAGATAAACACGGTGCCCTCAAGCGGCAGTTTTTGGTTGGCCCCTAGCTCAGCCTTGGCGAAGGCTTTGCCGAAGTCGGCATCGATGCCCATGACTTCTCCGGTGGAGCGCATTTCGGGGCCAAGCAAGGCGTCGGTGCCGGCAAACTTGTCAAAGGGCAGCACGGCTTCTTTGACGGCGATGTGGCTAGGAATTACTTCTTCGGTAAAGCCTAGCTCCGCCAGGGTTTTGCCCGACATCACGCGCACAGCTAGCTTGGCCAACGGGTGACCAATCGCCTTCGATACAAAGGGCACCGTGCGCGAGGCGCGGGGGTTAGCTTCAATGATGTAGACCTGGTCGCCCTTGACGGCAAACTGAATATTCATCAGGCCGATTACGTTGAGGCGCTTGGCTAGCTTTTTCGTCCAGTCGCGGATGGTGGCCAGGGCTGCGGGCGGCAGGGTCATGGTGGGCAGCGAACAGGCCGAGTCGCCGGAGTGAATGCCTGCCTGCTCGATGTGTTCCATAATGCCGCCAATGACGACCTGGCCGGTGTGATCGGCGATCGCATCTACATCCACCTCGATCGCGTTCTCCAAGAACTTGTCGATCAAAATCGGGTGGTCAGGTTCGACCAGCACCGCGTAGGTCATGTAGCGCTCAAGATCCGCGTCGGAGTAGACAATTTCCATGGCGCGACCGCCCAGCACGTAGCTAGGCCGCACCACCACCGGATAGTCGATCTGCTGAGCCACCCGCAGCGCGTCTTTGTAGCTGCGGGCCATGCCGTTGGGGGGCTGAAGGATATCTAGCTCGCGCAGAATCGCCTCGAACCGTTCGCGGTCTTCGGCGGTGTCGATGGAGTCGGGGGAGGTGCCCCAGATTTTAGGAGGCGAGTCAGTGGGCAACGACGATAGGTAGGCTTGCAGCGGCACGGCCAGCTTCAGCGGGGTTTGGCCGCCGAACTGGATAATGATGCCGACCGGATTTTCGGCCTCAATGATGTTGAGCACGTCTTCTTTGGTCAGGGGCTCAAAGTAGAGGCGATCGCTGGTGTCGTAGTCGGTCGAGACCGTCTCGGGGTTCGAGTTGACCATGATGGTCTCGTAGCCGTCGTCGCGCAGGGCAAAGGAGGCGTGGCAGCAGCAGTAGTCAAACTCGATGCCCTGACCAATGCGGTTGGGGCCGCCGCCGAGGATCATCACCTTGGGGCGATCGCTGAGCTGCACCTCGGTTTCATCTTCGTAGGTGGAGTAGTAGTAGGGGGTAAAGGCCTCAAACTCGGCGGCGCAGGTGTCCACGGTTTTGTAGACGGGGATCACGCCCAGCCCCTTGCGGTACTCGCGCACGGCATCTTCGTTAGACTGGGTAGCGTAGGCAATTTGGCGATCGCTAAAGCCCTGACGCTTCACGGCCATCATGTGCGCGGCGGTCAGCTCGGCGAGCGGAGTGCGCTTGAGAAATTTCTCGGTCTTCAGCAGTCCGGCCAGCTGGTTAAGAAACCAGGGGTCAATGCTGGTGAGCTGGTAGATATCCTCAACTGTTAGGCCCAGCTGCATAGCGTGGCGCAGCTCGAAAATGCGATCGGGGTTGGGGGTGCGCAGCTTGGGGCGAATCTCGTTAAGGCTGGGAAGCTTTTCGGCCCGATCGCAGCCCCATCCCGACCGACCAACTTCGAGCGATCGCAGCGCCTTTTGAAACGACTCCTGAAACGTGCGCCCAATCGCCATCGCTTCGCCCACCGACTTCATCTGGGTGGTCAGCGTGGTGGAGGTACCAGGGAATTTCTCAAAGGCAAAGCGGGGAATCTTCGTCACCACGTAGTCAATGGTGGGCTCAAAGCTGGCCGGGGTTTTTTGGGTGATGTCGTTGGAAATTTCGTTAAGGGTGTAGCCCACCGCCAGCTTGGCCGCAAACTTGGCGATCGGAAAGCCCGTCGCCTTTGAGGCCAGTGCCGAGCTGCGCGATACCCGAGGATTCATCTCGATCACAATAAAATCCCCGTTGTCGGGGTCGACCGCAAACTGAATATTAGAGCCGCCCGTCTCCACGCCAATCTCGCGAATGATCTTGACCGAGGCGTCGCGCAGGCGCTGATACTCTTTGTCGGTGAGGGTCTGGGCTGGAGCAACCGTAATTGAGTCGCCGGTATGCACGCCCATGGGGTCGAGGTTCTCGATCGAGCAGATAATGACCACGTTGTCGGCTAGATCGCGCATGACCTCCAGCTCGTACTCCTTCCACCCCAGCAGCGACTGCTCGACTAGAATTTGCGATACCGGGCTAGCGTCAAGACCCGATCGCGAAATTGTTTCAAATTCCTCTTGGTTATAGGCAATGCCACCGCCCGTGCCGCCCATAGTGTAAGCCGGACGGATAATCAGCGGAAAGCTGCCGATCTGCTGAGCAATCTGCTTGGCCTCATCCATAGTCTCGGCCAAGCCCGAGGGGCAAACCGGCACGTCGATGCGCGCCATGGCCTCTTTAAACAGTTTGCGGTCTTCCGCCATTTCAATAGCTTCTAGCTTGGCCCCGATCAGCTCTACACCGTAGCGCTCTAGCGCTCCGTTCTTGGCCAGGGTGACCGCCAGGTTTAGCGCCGTCTGTCCGCCCATGGTCGGCAGCATCACATCGGGGCGCTCTCGCTCAATTACCCGCTCCACGATCTCGGGGGTCAGCGGCTCGATGTAGGTACGGTTGGCCGTCTCTGGGTCGGTCATGATGGTGGCCGGGTTAGAGTTGATGAGCACCACCTCGTAGCCCTCTTCCCGCAGCGCCTTGCAGGCCTGGGTGCCAGAGTAATCAAATTCGCAGGCCTGACCAATCACAATCGGGCCAGAGCCGATCAGCAGAATCTTCTGGATGTCGTTGCGACGGGGCATAGGCTGCAAAAATGCTTACGAAAAATCCAAATCATTTTAAGGGGTTTTTGCAAGATTGTTTGCCCAAGTTGCGCCGATCAGGCCGGAACACCGAGCCCTAGGGCCAAATGTCACCATTCGCTGAACTTCAGCAAAATTCTGGCTTCGACAAGCTCACCTACTCACCTCTAGCCCCAATCCGCAAACCCGTGCTGGACGCACGCTGCCCAGATTCCGCAGCGTGGCTAGATATGCTTCTAGCTCGCCAAACTCTGCCGGATTGAGGCTGTAATAAACCCAGCGGCCCTCCTGGCGAGCTGAGATCAGACCGGCTTCGCGCAGGGTTTTAAGGTGAAAGGAGAGCTTGGACTGGGCAATTTCCATGCGATCGCACAGGTCGCAGACGCACATTTCCTGCGATCGCAGCAGCTCAATTACCTCTAGACGCAGCGGATCAGACAGCGCCTTAAAGCGAACTACCATGGTGTGAGATCGTTCTAAAGCCGTAACCATTTGTGGTGCGGGAAAACGTTAATCCCAGCGTAGCAAAGCCTTACGCGATCTGACTCTGCGCTCCCGGCGAGGGGCACTTCTCAATCTAGAAAACACCTTGCCGCCACCCTCTAGCTAATCAAATGCTACGATGATTGCCGCTTTGCTATTTTTTGCGCCCTGGAGCATCCGATCTTGACCCAGGCATTTTCCTTTAGCTGCGACGCCCGCTGTAGCCACACCCAGGCGCGGGCGGGCACCTTCACCACGCCCCACGGTCCGGTGCACACGCCTCGGTTTATGCCCGTGGGCACTCTGGCCAACGTTAAAACCG
>JBARUP010000514.1:0-1552 GCA_049645805.1 Nodosilinea sp. | reverse complement strand
GTTGACTGAGAGGCTGCACGCTCCTACAGGGCTACGTCCTGAGCCTGAGATCGGGTCGGGGCCTTGGTCCAGGCCGTGTGGAAAGTACCTTCTTGTTCGATCTTTAGGTAGGTATGAGCGCCGAAGTAGTCGCGCTGGGCCTGAGTTAGGTTTTGGGGCAGGCGATCGCGGCGATAGCTGTCGAAGTAGTCCAGCGACGCGCTGAACGCCGGCACCGGAATCCCAAAGGTCGCAGCCATGGCCACCACCTCGCGCCAGGCGGTTTGGCGATCTAGGATTGTCTGCTTAAACTCGGGGGCCAGCAGCAGGTTAGGCAAACCAGGGTTTTCGTCGTAGGCGTGCTTGATCTTGTTCAAAAAGCCGGCACGAATAATGCAGCCGCCCTTCCAGATGCGGGCGGTCTCGCCCAGGTCGATGTCGTACTCGTAGAGCTTAGAGGCTGCTCCAATCAGCGCCATGCCCTGAGCGTAGGAGCAGATCTTAGAGCAGTACAGCGCATCGCGAATTTTGTCGATCATCATGTTGACGTCGTCGTCAAAACTGACTGAAGGCCCGCTGAGTTCCTTAGAGGCCGCTACTCGCTCTTCTTTGATCGAAGACATGATTCTGGCGTTTACCGCAGCGGTAATCGTGGGAATGCTAACGCCCAGATCCAAAGCGCTCATCACCGTCCAGCGGCCAGTACCCTTTTGTCCAGCGGCGTCTAGGATGATTTCCACTAGGGGTTTGCCGGTTTCTTCATCCATATTGGTGAAGATATCGGCTGTGATCTCAATCAAGAATGAGTTGAGTTCGTCGGTGAGGTTCCACTCACCAAACACATCAGCAAGCCGTTCGTGATCTAGCCCTAGAACGCTCTTCATGAGGTCGTAGGCTTCGGCAATTAGCTGCATATCGCCGTACTCAATGCCGTTGTGCACCATCTTGACGTAGTGACCGGCTCCGCGCGGGCCAATGTAGGTGACGCAGGGGCCGTCGTCTACCTGGGCGGCAATCTTTTTAACAATAGGCTCGATCGAGTCGTAAGCGGCGCGGGTGCCGCCGGGCATTAGGCTAGGGCCGAGCAGTGCCCCTTCTTCGCCGCCGCTAACGCCCATGCCGATAAACCGCAGGCCGGTAGATTCCAGGTCTTTGGTGCGGCGCTCGGTGTCTTCGTAGAGGGAGTTGCCGCCATCTATGATCATGTCGTCGTCATCTAGCAGCGGGCGCAGCTGGCCAATTACCGCGTCTACGGGGGCACCGGCTTTAACCATCACCAAAATGCGCCGTGGCCGCTCTAACGCCTGAACAAACTCTTCGAGGCTGTAGGCAGCTTTCACGTTCTTGCCCTGGGCCCGCGTTTCCATAAAGCGTTCGGTCACCGCAGCGGTGCGGTTGTACACCGCTACCGGAAAGCCCTTGCTCTCAACATTGAGCGCTAGGTTCTCGCCCATCACAGCGAGGCCAATCACACCAAAACTCTGTGCCATGTCTATCTCTCGGTAACATTTCGATCAGCAGGTCAAAAACACAATTCTCGAAAGAACGGTGGGGTAGGTGAATTACATGGAGC
>JBARUP010000513.1:0-12085 GCA_049645805.1 Nodosilinea sp. | reverse complement strand
AGATTATGCTGAGCCCACAGAAGCACCCTGGTCCTCAGCGAGGAGAGCCTTTAGCCGCAGGGGTTGCCAAGGATTTTAGCCTAGTTGAGGATGAAACCGAGTCAGCTCTGGCCCATCCTGCGGTGCTGCCCCCGGTCGTTCGCCAGACCGGGGGGCAGTCGTGGCGACTGCTGCTAATTGCTTTACTAAGCTGTGGTGCAGCTGGTGCGGCTGCCTTAGGAGCGTTTCTATGGCTGGTTAACCTGCCGCCTACCGCTAACTGCGAAAATACCGCCACGGCTACCACCGATCGCGCTCAGCTATTTTGTGCCCAAGTTGCGGCTGAGTCGGGCGAGCTGACCGACGTTATAGCCGCCCTTGACCTCGCCAGCGGCTGGACGGCAGAGCACCCGCTGCACTACGAGGTGCAGCCTCTGGTAGAGCAGTGGTCGCGGGTCGTCCTGAAAGCTGCTGAGCAAGAGCTGCGCAGCAGCGGCAGCATGGCCAAGGCCGAGGCTTTAGTGAGCCACATTCCGGCTGACAGCCCGGTGTTTGCCCAGTCCCAGGAGACCATACAGACCTGGAACACCGAGTGGGAGCAGGGCGAAGCTGTTCTAGCTACGGCCCAGACGGCGCTGGAGAAACAAGACTGGCCAACGGTTTCTAAGCAAATACTGGCCCTGGGTGAGCTGAAAAACCGTCACTGGCGCATCGAGCGGGTGTCGGCGCTAACGCGCCAGCTCTACCAGGAGCGTCAGGCAAGAGAGCTATTGTCCCAAGCTATTGCTACAGCTGGGCCTGGGGGCAGCGATCGCCTAGCATTGGCTCTGCGCACCGCCAGCAAAATTGACGAAAGCACCTACGCTCACCAGCAGGCCCAGCCCTACCGCGATCGCTGGAGCGACCTGCTGCTTGGACTAGGACAAGAAAAATGGTACGCCACTGAGCTAGATGCGGCGATCGATCTAGGTCGGAGCGCCGCCCTCAACCCTAGCCGCGCTAAGGTCGCCCAGGAGCTAATTTGGATCAGTCAGGCTCGCCAGCTGGCCCAGTCGAGCCTGACGACCTGGCACACGGCTCCCGACCAGCTGGTGACGCTCTACCGAGCTATGCTGCTAGCCAATCGCCTGCCCGCCGATAGTCCCTACTATCCCCAGGCTCAGTCGAGCGTAGTCACCTGGCGCACTCACCTAGGCGATCTAGCCCGACTGCAAACCGCCCAGGCCGTTGGGCAGCTGCGCGACGCCGACACGATTCAAGTTGCAATCGACCAGGCCGCCCAGGTTCCTCTAGGCCACCCCAGTCGAGTGAAAGCTCAGACCCTAGTAGCCCACTGGCGACAGGAGATAGAACGGATAGAAGACCGGCCCTATCTAGTCAAAGCCCACAAACTAGCCAGCGATAAAACCCCTAAAGGCCTACAGGCTGCGGTTCAGGTCGCTAGCGCCATTGAGCTTCCCCGCGCCCTGCGGGGGGAAGCTCAGAGCTGGGTCTACGTCTGGAACAGCGAGATTCAGGTTATGGAAGATCGCCCGCTGCTCAACCGGGCGCGATCGCTGGCGCAGCAGGGCAGCCTCTCTCAGGCCATTGCCGAAGCTGGCGGGATCAAACCGGGTCGTGCCCTTCACGATGAGGCTCAGGCCGCGATCGCTGAGTGGCAGTGGGAGATTGCCGCTGCCGAGCGAGCCCGACTGCGGGCGCTACAGCAGGCGGCTGAGCGTCGTCGGGCCAAGGCGGCCGCCCCGAGGGAATCGACTCCAGCGATCGCGCCCGCTGACCAAGCAGCTCCCGCCGCCGAGGCTCCCGCCGCCGAGGCGCTGCCGGTAGCACCGACTAGGCCCAGCGTGCAGCGCCAGGCCCCCACCCAGATGCCCCGCACTCCCCTGCCTGAGCGCATCAATACAATTCCTGGCGAGAGCACCGCTCCACCAGCAAACACTCCGAGGCCTGTCCCCGCACCCCTGGTGGCCCCTGCCCCTCTGCCTACCGTTCCGGCGGCACCTGTGGCTCCCCCAGCTCCGCTACCCATGAACCTAGAGCCGCCTGCGCCGTCCGCTCCAGGTCCCCAGGCAGCCCAGCCTCAGATTGTCGCACCGAGGATATCTGCCCAGCCACAGCCTGAAGATCAGGTAGCCCAGCAGCTCCGCTGGTCAGGGACTAGCCCCTAGAGGATAGCGTCAGCCTTAGCTCAAAGGCTTCTCGTCGTGGCTCTGTGGCTCTGTGGGCTCGTCCTGCCGCCGCAGCCCTATCGCTTGGTCTCGACTGACCACCTGAAGCCACGGCCAAGCCGCAGATGCGGGCGTGTTCACGCACCAGAGAGAACGCTGCGGTCACCACGCCCACCGGGCTCAGCATAGCTGCCGACAAGACCACCTTTCCCTGCATAGATCTCCTGGGCCGATCTAAAATGGTGACTGGCCAAATTGACTAAGAGGGCTATAACCAGCCCGGCTTAGAATGTAGGGTCTCAGCGGCACAACTCCACCCTTCGAACCTGGATCGAGTTTATCTATGGCTCTACTCCAAAATTTACCCCAGGTGCCCAGTACCCTGCGGGGTCGCACGGTAGGTCGCAGTTTTCAAGCGGTGGTTTTTCTGGGCCTGTTCTCGGTGCTGATGATTGGAGCCTTCGGGCTGCGGCTGTTTCAGCTTCAGGTGGTTGAAGGCGATCGCAACCGTCAGCTAGCCGACACCAATCGCATTCGCCTGGTACCTAAACGCCCGGCCCGAGGCACTATTTTTGATCGCAACGGCAAGATTTTAGCCGGTAGCCGCCTGTCTCATACGGTATCAATTTGGCCCATCGCCCTGCCTCGTGATCAGTGGCCCACGGTTATCAGCCGCCTGTCGCAGGTGCTCAACATTCCCCCTGACGAAATTCAAAAGCGCCTAGAGCAGGCGGGCTACGAATCTATTGAGTCGATCAACATTGCGCGAGGCATTAGCCCGGCCCAGGCGACGGCCCTGGCCGAATACAATAGCGAGCTACCGGGGGTGCGGCTTGAGACCGAAGCGGTGCGTAACTATCCCAACGGCGACCTAGCCGCCCACGTGGTTGGCTATACTGGCGAACTGACCGACGAGCAGCTAGAGAACCGCCGAGAAAAAGGCTACCGCCTGGGCGACGTGGTTGGTCAAATAGGGGCTGAGGCTGCCTTTGAGAGCACCCTCCACGGAGCCTGGGGTGGTCAGCAGGTTGAGGTTGACAGCGCCGGACGCATTATCAGCATTCTGGGCGACAAGCCTGCTGTTGCTGGCCAAGACGTTCAGCTCACTATTGACCTTGAGCTACAGCGGGCGGCAGAGGCCGCTTTGGGCACCCGCGAGGGCGCAATTGTTGCCATCGATCCGCGCAACGGCGCAGTTTTGGCCATGGCTAGCTGGCCCACCTACGATCCCAACATCTTCACTACCCGCATTACCGAAGCTCAGTGGCAGCAGTTGCAAGGAGCCGATCACCCTTTCCTTAACCGAACGCTACAGGCTTTTCCGCCCGCCAGCACCTTTAAGATTGTCACGACAGCAGCGGCCCTAGAGTCAGGTAAGTACGACCCAGGCACGGTGCTGCCCACCTATCCCTATATTCAGGTGGGAGGTATTCAGTTTGGCGACTGGAATCGGGCTGGCTTTGGCCCCCTTAGTTTTCCCGGGGCCATGGCCTGGAGTAGCGACACCTTCTTTTACCAGGTAGCGATGCGCCTAGGCGGCCCTACCCTGATCGAAATGACTCGGCGCTTTGGCTTTGGCCGCAAGACCGGTATTGAGCTGGGGGCAGAGGAAAGTGCGGGTCTAGTGCCCGATGACGGCTGGAAGCGCGAAACCCTCGATACCCCGTGGGTAATTGGTGATGCCATCAACATGTCTATTGGTCAGGGGTTTATGCAGGCCACTCCCCTACAGGTGGCTAACATGTTTGCGATCGCAGCTAACGATGGCTATAAGGTTACGCCCCATCTGCTTAAAGACAATGAGGAGCATCGGGACTGGAAAGAGTCCCTAGAGCTGAGTGACGTCACGATCGATATTCTGCACCAGGGGCTGCGACGGGTAATTACGGGCGGCACCGCTCAGAGTCTCAACGTGCCCCATCTACCGCCCTTTGCAGGCAAAACTGGTACTGCAGAAGCACCACCGGGGCTGTCTCACGCCTGGTTTGGGGCCTATGCCCCCTTCGAAAACCCTGAGGTTGTAGTGGTAGCCTTTGCCGAGCACTCCGGCGGCGGCGGCGGCAAGGTAGCGGCCCCCATGGTGCTACAGGTGCTAGAGGCCTACTTTGGCAAGGCTCAAGTCGCGGCGACGGCTCAGCCGTAGGTGACTACCCCTTCTCTTGCAGCAAGCTGGCGCTGGCTAGTTCACCCACTGCCTCTACCCACGCTGGAGGTAAGGCTAAAGTTACGAAAATGTTGGGCCTGGGCCTCAATGCGGCAGGCGAGGCGATCGCAGACCATGTTGCATAGGTCAAAGATAAGCTCGTCGGTCACGCTGTAGTAGGCGGAGGTGCCCTCGGTGCGGCGGCTCAAAATACCCGCCTGGAGCATTACCTTCAAATGCTTAGAGACATTGGCCTGGCTAGTCTGCGTCGCTTCTACAAGCTCCTGCACACATTTTTCGCCCTCCCGCAGCAGATTGAGGATTCGCAGCCGCATTGGTTCGCTCAGGACGCTAAAGTACTCGGCTACTTGATGAACGACTTCGACTGAAACCGGTTCTACAGGATCCATACAGGGTGAGTAGGTAGGCTCGTGTGCGGGAACGATTCTCAGTAATCTTATCAATCTTTATTATTTTCGCAGCCATCAGCAGTAATACAGTCATCAAATCTTGTTAATTGTCTAGAGGCGATCCCCGTCGGGTTTTTGTCGGATCTGGACTGAGAGCCTGCAAGAATAAGGTTGGCACCAACCCTTGGGTCAGGGGCCGTGCCGTGAGATTCTTAGAGATAACGACCACTCATCCTTGAGGACTGCCGTGAAAGCCATCACCCTGCTTGGTTCAACCGGGTCTATTGGCACCCAGACCCTTGATATTTTGGAGCACCATCCTGACCAGTTTCGCCTGGTGGGCATTGCTGCGGGGAACAATGTCGAGCTGCTGGCCCGGCAGGTGCGCCAGTTCAAGCCCGAGGCGGTGGCAATCTGCAACGCGGAGAAGATGGGCGAGCTGCGGGCTGCCCTAGCCGGGCTTGACCCCATGCCTCAGATTTTTGCAGGCGATGACGGGGTGGTCGAGGTGGCTCGCTACGGCGATGCCGAGGCAGTGGTGACGGGTATTGTGGGCTGCGCCGGGCTGCTGCCGACCCTGGCGGCCATTGAGGCGGGCAAAGATATTGCCCTGGCCAACAAAGAAACCCTAATCGCCGGTGGCCCAGCGGTGCTGCCCCTAGTCGCCAAGCACGGCGTTAAGCTGCTGCCCGCCGACTCCGAGCACTCCGCTATTTTTCAGTGTTTGCAGGGGGTGCCCGAGGGCGGGCTACGACGTATTTTGCTGACCGCCTCGGGCGGGGCCTTTCGCGACTGGCCGACCGAAAAGCTGGCCCAGGTAACGGTGGCCGACGCCCTCAAGCACCCCAACTGGTCGATGGGTCGCAAAATTACCGTAGACTCTGCCACCTTGATGAACAAAGGGCTAGAGGTGATCGAGGCCCACTACCTGTTCGGCGTAGACTACGACCACATCGACATCGTTATCCATCCCCAAAGCATCATTCATTCGCTGATTGAGCTGCAAGATACTTCCGTGCTGGCTCAGCTGGGCTGGCCCGATATGCGTCTGCCGCTGCTCTACGCTCTCTCGTGGCCAGATCGCATCTACACCGACTGGGAGCCGCTCGATTTGGTCAAGGCTGGCGATCTTACCTTCCGCGAGCCTGACCACACCAAGTACCCCTGTATGGATCTGGCCTACGCCGCCGGACGGGCCGGAGGCACCATGACGGCGGTGCTCAACGCCGCCAATGAGCAGGCCGTAGCGCTGTTTTTAGACGAAAAAACTCACTTCCTAGAGATTCCAAAAGTGATTGAGGAAGTGTGCGATCGCCACCGCTCCCACAATGTAGCCCAGCCTAAGCTAGCTGATATTCTCGCTGCCGATCAGTGGGCCAGGGCCGAGGTGCTGAGCGTCAGCGAGTCCTTGTCTCCGGCGACCGTTGTTTCCCTGGGGTAAGCACCGTGGAGTTACTGATTGTACTTGGAGCCATTGTCGTTGTCGTAATCGTGTTTGGCTGGCTGTTTAAGCTGGTCAGAAACACGATCCAGACGGTGCTGTTGGTAGGTTTTTTGCTGCTAGTGCTGTATTTTTTGTTTGACATTGGCCCCGGTGCGGTTTGGGAGCAGATTCAGGCCTGGTTCAGCGGCTTTCTTCAGAGAAGATAGCTGACCGACAGATAAAAGTCCCTCACGCAGATTGGGTTAGCGCTAGCGCTAACCCAATCTGCGTCGACTAGAGATCGGGCACCAGAATCAGGCTAACAACTTGCCAGGGATTAATAGTTTCTGGGACATCAGCTGCCTGGGGTTGTTCTAGTAGATTGACCCTGCCAATGCTTCGGACCGGCAGGGTACCGCCCAGAGTCAGAGGGCTGCTGACTCCGGTACTCTCGTAGCCGCGCAAAACGTACTGATGCTCTTGGTCTTCTGAGCGCTTGAATGCCGACAGCACCAAAGTCGTGTCTCCCAGGTCAAGAAAGCTAGCTGATGCTGGCCCTTGGGGAGGCGCGATCGCAGTACTCAGGCAGGATCGCAGCGGCAGGCTGAAGTTTTGGGCCTTTTGTACCGTCTTGGCCTGCTGCCAGCCGTGGGCGTGGGGATACAGGCCGTAGCTAAAGCGCTGGAGGCCGCGATCGCAGCCTGGATCGGGCCAGATTGGCGCTTTGAGCAGGGTTAGCCGCAGCTGATTAGGCGCTACGTCAAACCCGTGCTTGTAGTCGGTGAGCAGACTGAAACCGCGATCGCCATCGCTGAGGTCAGCCCAGCGCAGGGCGGGAACTTCCCACTTGGCGGCATCCTGAGGGGTAGTCGGAGCGGTGGCGCGAGCGATTGCCCCAAAGGGGATCTCGTAGGTGGCCTCAGCCGCCGTCACGGACAGCGGGAAGGCTGCCTTTAGGACAACCTGAGTTTCCTGCCAGTCCACTTGGGTGTGCACCGCCAGCACGGGGGAGCCCACATCCAAACAGTAGTCTTGGGTGACGGTGGACTGGTTAAAGGTTTGCACAACGCGCAGGGTTTGTCGCACCGGGCCGCACTCAACCCACTCAATGCGTTCGAGCTGAAAGTTTTCTAGGGGGTGATCCTGATAGTCGGGGGCAATATTCCAGGCATCCCAGTACTGTCCCTGGTCTTTGAACGCCTGGAGCTGTCCACAGCCGTGGAAGGTTTCGGTGCCGGTTGCTTTGTGGATCAGGCTGGCAATGGCTCCGGTAGGGGCGATTGTGGCTCGCAGGTGCTCGTTCTCGAGAATCCAGTCAGCGGGCAGGGCCGGGGCCGGTGTGGCCGGGTTAGGCACCAGCCAGATCAAGCAGTAGCCCACAGAGGGAACATTCGGCACGTAGACCAGCAGCGATAGCGATTCAGCCGCTAGCTGGGTCAACAGCGGCTGCCCCGCCGCGTCCCGTGCCTGCCAGTTAGACCGAGCCAGCTCGTGGGATAACAGAATTTCATCCACCTCGTTTCGAGCCCAGTTCAGCGAGTTGAATAGGACTACTGGCATGGCGTCGGGGTGCGGTGGCGAGGGCAGAGGGCAGCGCAGGGCCAGAACCAAAAGTGAAGCTTGCAGAATGCGATCGCCTGTTTCTAGAGCCGCCTGCCAGTCTTGATTCGCCTGCGCAAATACCTCAGGAATTGATGTTCCCGGCAAAATATCGTGGAACTGGTTAAACAGCACTCGTTTCCAGGCCGCCTCTAGCTCAGCCTGGGGGTAGGGCTGAAGACCGTAGATGGCGGCGAGCGAGGCAAATAGCTCGGCCTGAAACAGCATGTCTTCACAGCGGCGGTTGTACTGCTTTTGGTCGCCGTGGGTGGTGTAGCAGCCTCGGTGGAGTTCGAGGTAAAGCTCGTCGCGCCAGAGGGGGAGTGGGGGAGTAGGTAGATGGGGGGGTGAGGGAGGGAGGGAGGAAGGGATAACTGCGTTTTCTCGTCCTTTTTTGAGGTGAAAGGCACTGGAGAAAGAAGACGTTAGGGCGTCAAACAGCGGCACAGCGTGGCCAAAGACGAGAGTAGGAAAGAAGGGAGAGCTGGCCCAGCGCCGCGCCTTGAGCAGCATGTCGCGGGTGGGGCCACCGCCGTGGTCACCAACGCCGGGGAGCCAGAGGGCATCGGCGTGGCCCGTGTTAGCCTCCCACTGGCAGGCGTGTTGGGCCATGGCCACGGGGTCGATGTCGGTGCCAATCGGGGGCAGGGTAACGCCGGTAATCGTGGTGCCGTCTGGCCCTTGCCAACTAAACAGATCGTGGGGGAAGGGGTTGGTGTCGTTCCAGCGCAGCTTTTGGGTGGCGAAGTAGCGTATACCACCCTGCCTCAGCAGCTGAGGCAGCTGCCAGCAAAAGCCAAAGGTGTCAGGCAGCCAGGCGATCGCGCTAGGGCTGCCAAATTTCTCCAGGCAGTAGCGCTGGCCGTAGAGAATCTGACGCGCGATCGCCTCGCCCCCCGGTAGATTCAGATCGGGCTCCACCCAGAGACCAGCATCGATGGCCCACCGGCCCGCTTTGACCTGCTGCTGAACGGCCTGGAACAGCTCGGGGCGGTGGTCTTCGAGCCAGGCAAATAAGGCCGGAGACGAGTGGGTAAAGGTCAGCTCGGGGAAGTCGTTTTGCAGGGCGAGCACTGAGCGAAAGGTGGCCTCGGCGACGTCCCAGGTGTCGGCCACAGGCCAGAGCCAGGCCAGATCGAGGTGGGCGTGGCCGAGGCAGTGCAAGGTGCGCTGCTTGAGCCAGGGGGAGAAGTGTGCCAGCGATTTCCGCAGATTTAAAAGGGACTGCTGGAAGCCATCTAGGGCGTTGGGATGGTCTGAAACTGATCCTGGGGGGCGATCGCCCAACGATGTCCAGGCAATACTCTCCAAAGCATCGGTTAGAGCGGCCAACTGTGCTGGCTTAAACTGAGCCAGGTAGGTGGACAGCACCGCCAGCTCGTCGGCTATAAAGCTTGGTTCTGGGTATTCATCCGTCGTCTCAAACACCAGCTCAGCCTGCACTAGCGCTCCTTCGTCGTGGCCTGGGCTAAGTAGTTCGAGCGCAACATCCACCGACTCGCCAGGTACGACCCTATCAGCCAGCACGATCCGCGTCCAGCAGTCAAAAATGTCCCCGGTCTGGACGTGCTCGCCATCGACAAAAATATCAGCTCGATCGGCCCACCACCGCAGCGCCAGCCGCGCCGTTAGCCCCTCTAGGGGATAGCCGTTGAGAGCAGAGGGCCAGGTGAAGCGCTGATGCAGCCGCAGAGGTACCTTACTCTGGGGCCAGGCAATATGCCCGCGCTCGTTGAGAGGTGCCAAGGGCCGATTTCGCCAGGCCTCACCCATTTCACCAGCAGTACAGGGCAGCGCCGCCTCAGCGGAGCGATGCCAGGTCATCCGCACATCCTTCTGACTGAGAGCACGCAGGCGATCGAGGGTATCTAGAATCTGCTGTGGTACAGGGCAAACGGTGGCAGGGGGCATAGCTCCGGTATGATCAAAAGTAATCTTCCCAGTGTAGGCAGAAGTGTAGGCAGCGCTATGGCCACTTCGTCACGCCCGTTTCAAAGCCGAACCGTTGCCCGTCTGGCGGCGGGCTATCGACAGGTCACCCACGAAGCCGGGCAGTGGCTGCGGCAGAGCCGCATAGCGGCGATCTGGGGATTACAGGTCGTAGCCTATCCGCTCTACGTAGCGGTGCAGGGGGTGAGAGTGAGCTATCGACGCCTGCGGGCAGCGCGTCCGTGGCAGCCGCTGTGGAGCAGACTTAGCGGCACCCGTACTCCACGACTGGTAGAAGCTGATACGCCCATTCGCGCCCTGCTGTCCGTAGTGCAGCCGCCGGTAGTGGCAACGGGTCGGCCCGTTGCGCTGCGGTTAGTCAGCCTCTATGGGCAGTGGCTGAGGCAGTCTCGGGCAGAGGCTGTGCTGGTGCCTGGTCAGTGGCACTCAATCGCCTACCCAGCACCCATTCGCGGCATTGCATCAGAGCTAAAAACTCGTCAGCTAGTGCTGGTTACCACCGACAACGCCATTTTTACGGCGCTCACCGATGACCAGCGGCAGCGGCTGCAGCAGGCTATAGTGCTGATGCTGGCAGAGTACTGCCGTCTGCACCGTCGCTCTGCTCTAGATCGTCGGCTTCATCAGCCCTGGCTGCCCCTGCCTCAGGCTAATCCAGCCGTACTCCCCCCCCTACGCTGGCTGCCCACGGCCCTACGCTGGCTACAGACCAGCCCCTTGGCAGCAGCGACTAGCCTGTTTGGAGAAGCTAAGCAGAGAACAATACCTTCCCAAGCGGGTATTCAGCTTGTCCAGCCCTATAGTGCCCGTCATCTGAGTGACCAGCTAGCCGGCAACAGCCTTGCCGCTAGTCCATTGGCTGCTGAAGCGGCGATCGCCACTTCTCCTCAGGTTGTGATAGAACCAGCACCACTGGTTTCCGGTGGCCATACTGTCGAACAAAGTCCTCAAGCCGTAGGCCCCCACTCCCCCGCAGGAAGTTCTGCCTCAGCCGCTCCCCTGACCGCCTCAGCAACGTCCATGACCAATCGTCAGCTGCCCGCTACCAGCGCCCTTGAAGCTCAGGTGGTTCAGAGCGATTACATTGACGCGCCGCTGGTGGCCGCGCTGCGTGGTTTAGACTGGGTTCTGTACGTGCTTGAAACCTGGCTGCGAGGCGCTTGGGCCTGGCTCCAAAAGCATTGGTAATGGCCCTAGCATTTAGATAGGCGAACGTTTGACGATATGATGGGGCAAGCTTAGTCCTGCGCCGGGTCTGTTTCCACCTGGAAAACGCAATGCTGCTCGGGCAGGTCTGGAGCCTATTCTGTTAGCGGTTTGGAGACCTAACTCATGCTGACCCTCAAAATTGTGGTTTACCTCGTGGTTGCCTTTTTTGTGTCCCTCTTTGTGTTTGGCTTTTTGAGCGGCGACCCCTCTCGCAACCCCGGACGCCAGGATTTGGATTAGGGTAGGCCTATAGAGCTAGGTATTTACGCTTAGCTATGTTCTAGCTGACGGTTAGGACATAGCTGACGAATCCTTCTCTTGTGGAACCTAACCCCTACAAAGGGGTCTGTGATCTAGCGACCTAAATCCGTCTTTGAGATCCCTAGGCATATGGTTTACGCGGGTAGCGTTCGAGTAGCCATAGCCTAGTCAAGCCCGCCAGTCGGGCTTTGTTTTTGCTTTGGTAACGCCAGCTCATGCCTCTGCCGCTGATTCTGCCCCCTGTGCCCCCGCCCTCGCAGGTGGCTGAAGTCGCGCTGGTATCGACTGAACTCCACACAGAACAGTCGGCGGACCTCGCATTAACTAGGCTTAATGCTCTCTCAGAAGCGCTTGTCCCTGAAGATACTGTTGTCAAGCAGGTCTACGTGAGCCAGGCCAGTCTGCTGCTTCCCATTGCCCAGGCTGAAGCGGCACCTGTCAGCAACTCGACGTCATCAGAGCCACTCAATCCAGACCCCCTCATCTTAGAGCCAGCAGAGCCTATAGATCGCTCTGAAGAATCTCCCCCTCGAGGACAGTCTGATGAGAGCGGAGTCGGCATCCCAACCGTTGACCCTGCGGTTGAACCAGCACCCGTCCTAGACCCAGAAGCACTTCCAGAAAACGTCAACTCATTTTTTTTGCGGGCTGATCGGCAGGTATTTGAGCCAACTCGGCAGATTGTAACGGCCAGTGGAGACGTGCTGGTGCAGTTTGGCACGGGTCAGTTGGCGGCCGATCGCCTGTGGGCTAACCTAGCCAATCGATACCTGCGGGCGGAGGGTAACGTATTTTTTAACCGCAATAATCAAATCATTGAGGGCGAAACAGCCACCTACAACCTCTTACAGGGAGCAGGTACAGTTACCGAAAGCCGTGGCGAGCTAGAGCTGTCCACTCTAAACGATGATTTTTCAGCTCTCTCGCCCGGACAGACCGGCAG
>JBARUP010000512.1:0-2754 GCA_049645805.1 Nodosilinea sp. | reverse complement strand
GGGTTAGCCAAGCCAAAGGCGGATCTACGCCAGACCGCTGGCCACATTACTCACGAGGCGCGATCGAGCGATTACCTACCCTCAGCGCTTTGCTACACCGACCACATCTGCGTCCAAACTGAGTCCGACTCCTCAGACTGGATGCCGCACTATCGGCAGGGGCTGCCAATAGCGATCGACGATGTTACCACCGCTTACCAAGACATGCCCTGCATGGCAACCTTCTTGCAGCAGATGCAGGTTAAGTCAAAAGCGGTAGCTCCTATTCTAGTTGGGCAAGTCCTTTGGGGCCTGCTGGTCGCTCACCAGTGCGACCAACAGCGCCACTGGCAAGACGGGGAAATCGAGTTTTTACAGCATATTGCTGACCATCTTGCGATCGCCGTTAACCAAGCCCAGCTCTACCAGCGGCTCCAGCGGCAGACCCAAGATCTCGAAGTCTGCGTGGTCGAGCGCAACCAGGACCTGCGCGATGCCCTGGTTGCTGCTGAAGCCGCCAACCGGGCCAAGAGCGAGTTTTTGGCTACGATGAGCCACGAGCTGCGCACGCCACTGACCTACATAATCGGCATGTCGGCCACGCTGCAGCGCCTGTCGCCGGGCGCGCTTTCTTCCCGTCAGCGCGACTATCTGTCCACCATTCAGTCAAGCGGTGAGCACCTGCTGCGCGTCATCAATGATATTTTAGACGTGTCTAGGATTGAGAATGGTCGTGCCGTTCTCAACCTGAGGCAGTTCTCTTTGACCTCCCTCTGCCGCCAGAGCGTTGATGCCTTTCGCAGCGAAGCGGCCCAAGGCACTATTGAACTTGGCCTCGACATAAAACTATCTAGAAACAACGATCTCTTTGTCGCTGACCCCCGCCGAGTGCAGCAGATTTTGGCCAACCTGCTCAATAACGCCGTTAAATTTACCCCCGCTGACGGCAGGGTCATACTGCGAGTGTGGCGCGAGCAAGGCGATGCTGTGCTTCAAATTGAGGACACTGGCATTGGTATTCCGCCTGCTGCTCAGCCGCTGCTGTTTGAAAAGTTTCAGCAGCTTGAAAGCGTTCGCCAGCGAGAGCACCAGGGCACCGGACTGGGGCTGGCCCTAACCAAGCAGCTCGTTGAACTCCACGGCGGTGCGATCAAGGTTAGTTCTGAGTTCGGCGTTGGTTCTGTCTTCACAGTGCGAATTCCGTTTCAGCGATCGCAGGCCTTGCCAGATACCAAACCCGCAGCCGAGCCTGTGGTTGGGCGCATTGTGCTAGTCGAAGACAATGAAGACACCGCCAGTTTGATCTGCGACATGCTCACCGCCGCCGCCTACCAGGTCATCTGGGTTGTCGACGGGTCACAGGTACTCAACCAGGTAAAGCTACTTCAGCCGACAGCAGTAATTACCAGCTTCAGATTAGCCAGCGCTGACGGCGCTGATATCATTGCCACCCTGCACAACTCGAGCCAAGACACCAAAGTTTTGGCACTCATCGACTCCAGTGACCTCGAGCAGGCAAAGCTAGCGCTTAAAGCCGGAGCCAACAACTGGGTCGGCAAGCCTATCGACCCCCGGCACTTGCTGTCTACGGTCAACGCCATGATGACTGTTCAACCCACCTTAAAAGCAAACCACTAGCTCAGCTCTAGCTTAGAAGGCGCTGCCGTAAGCCCACTGCTTGCCCTTTAGCCTCGCTTGCTAAGTTTCTGAATCAGAGGCCGGACCGCCAAAGGCAGGAGTCAGGTAGGCGACCAGCGCCCCAATGAAGAAGCCTGACACGTTGCGAACGACGGGTAGCCATTCGCTAGTGCGGGTAACCACCGGGCCAAGACCAAAGGCAAAGAACAAAATTCCCCACAGGGGCGAAAAAATTAGCACCCACTGCCAGGCTAAGACCTGGCCCGGCTGACGGGGGTGGGCGGCAAAGCCGCAAATGACGCCACCAACAACAGAGGTAATCAGAGTCAGCACCCACTGCTCCTGAGGCAGGCCGGGTACTACATTGCAGCCCCCCTGGCGTAGGCAGCCCTGAATCGACTCTAGAGCGCTGAGAATAGAGTTGTCTTCCCCGTTTTCGCGCACAAAGAACTGGTTACCGTAGCGGGTCTGTAGCTCAATCCAAAAAGTGCGGGGCAGCAGATCAAAAACGGCATCGCCAACGCTGAAGTTGAGCAGGTTGCCGCCGCGAGGGTCGGCCACCAGCATAATGCTGCGATCGTCGAGGCCCCAGAAGTCTTTAACCGCTCGACCGGGGGTCTGGTCGTACTGAGTTAGCACCCGCAGCTTCCAGCCGGTTTCAGATTCGAACTGGCTAAGCTGAGAGTCCAGACTTTCTTCCTGGCGCGAGCTGAGCGATCTAGCCAGGTCGATAATGGCGGTTTGGCTATCGGGTAGAAGCTCAGGGTTGTCGTAGGCCAGGGCCGGTGCCGCAGGCAGCCAGACGAAGAGGCTTACTGCACAAATGAGCAAAAGATTCAGCGCGTGTCTCATACTGGCTTGCCGTAAAAACGTAAAACTAACTGCGATGACTGAGGAAACCACCGATAGACCGTAAGTAGGCCTAGCAGTGGATCACATTCCTTAACTTAGTTTATACCTTTGTTAACATTTGTTTACATGACTCTAATTTGTCTTGGATTTTCTCAGAAGGTGAAATGGTCCTGGTAGGGTCTATAAAACTCACGATGCCTAAAGCTGAACTATATCTAAGCGAGAGGTCGCTAAGCGATCCATCCATCCAGCCAAAAACTTGTGGTTGGCGGTCTGCTCTGACGT
>JBARUP010000511.1:0-7348 GCA_049645805.1 Nodosilinea sp. | reverse complement strand
GTGCAGAGTAGCGTTGAGCAGATAGGGATGGCGCAGGGTAAGACCAGAGAAATCGTAGCCCGAAAGCTCAACTCCTAAGTAACAGCAGAGGTTGATCAAGTTGCCACCGCCGTAGCCCAGCATCTGAGCGTCGTGGCAGCGCAGAACGTCTAGCAAACGCAGCAGGTGCTGCTTTAGGGCAGCTTTGGTGCTAAAGGTTTGGCTCAGCTGGTGGGCAACCGGCTGCACAATCAGCCGTATCTGGCTGTCGCGAACGTAGTCGCTGGCGGTGGTTTTGATCAGGGCGTAGCGCAGAAACAAGTCTAGCTCGGCGCTAATCAGCTCGCAGCTGCACTGCTCAATCAGGCGATCGCTGACGTACTCCATCACCACCGGCTGCTGGGTGTAGTGACCCGATCGGGTTTCAATTAGACTGCGCCAGCGCAGCGACTCTAGCACCTCCAGCACCTGGGAGCGTGAGACCACCGGCTGCAAGTCTTCAACCAGCTCTGAAATTGAAGTCCAATCGTGGTTGATGGCGAGCCAGTACATTACCGATTGTTCTAGCTCAGAGAGGCGCTGAAACTGCTGGTCGAGCAGGTGCTGAAGGCCGTTAAAAACCAGCGTGTCTTCAGCCAAGAACAGCGCTATCTCGCCGTCGAACAGGGTTTGAATTGAGGTGGCAACAATTTTTAGGGCCAGGGGGCTGTTGCCGTAGCGGTGGGCAAGCTGCCGCTTTTCAGCGTAGGAACCGCTCAATCCCTTCGCATCGCTCAGCCCGATCGCAGCCTCCGGCGAACCTGCTAGCAGGTGCGATCGCACCGCGAACTTATCGCCCTCCAGCGTTCCGACTGCGGCGGGCTTCTCCCGACTAGTCAGCACCACGCAGCTAGCGTGGCGGGTCTCAGCTACCTGCTGCAGCAGATCGTCATAGTCCTCGTAGCCCGCGCGAAACGAGCCCGCCCGCTCGCCTTCGTGCAGAATCGTTTCCATGTTGTCGAGCACCAGCAGGCAGCGCGACTGCCGCAGCCAGTGCAGCAGTCGCCTGACGGTGCCCTGGCTATCCTGCTGACTAGAGACAAACGCAACCAGCTCGGCGAGCAGATCATCTAGAGCCGGGGCATGGCGCAGCGATCGCCAGATGACATGCTCAAACGGACAGCCGGACTGCTCAGCTAGCGTTTCGACTAGCTTGGCGGTCAGGGTAGTTTTGCCCATGCCGCCCATGCCCAGCACCGCCACCAGACGGCAGCCGTCGTCTACTACCCAGCGCGACAGGATGGCAATCTCAGCCTCGCGTCCGAAGAAAACTGAGACATCCGGGGCCTCACCCCAGTCAATATGAGGGATTAAGTCTAGTTTTTCCAAACTGTTAGCCCTGCAATGCGGCTGAAATGGCTAGCCTACAGACCGATGGATTGTTTGCTCCACAAGCTGTCTGTACTCGTTCCCGCCTGCTTGAAATTATATGGGGTGAGCCCAGCAGGCCCAAACTTTCGTTCGCAATTCTTGGCCTACCGTCGCTACTGAGCCGGAGTGATGCGCTGGAAATTTTCTAGTCAGACTCTGCCAGATTAAATCTTTTTGGATAGGGCAGATGGTGGCGAGCAAATTCCTCTTTCGCACGGATAGTCAGGTCGGTCGCATAGGCAAATTCATCGCGAGCATCTAGCGGATAGGAGCGCAGCTTAAACAAGCTGCCCCAGCTGTGCTCGGACATTACTACCACGATGGGCATCTTTAGGTGGGTGTACTTGCTGGTGTGAGCAATACGATACAAAATATTTCTGACCTGCTCCGGATTGATTTCATGGGCCAAATAAAACTTTGTAACGACCTGGGCCTCTAGCTCACCCATATTGGCGTTAGACACAGCGTTGGTCCACACGTAGCTGTGAGGAACCGTGACAATATTGTCGCTAGGAGTACGCAGGCGGATGCCGCGTAAGCCGTAGCTAATCACCTCGCCGTATTCGTCGGCAATGGCAATGCGATCGCCTACCCGATAGGATGCTTCAAACAACCCAACAATCCCAGCAATAATTGAGCTAACGTAGTCTTTAAAGGCAAATCCTAGGGCTACAGCCACCGTGCCGGTCACCGCCAGCAGGTTCTCTGGCGAAAGATTTAGAAACAGATTCATCAGCGTGATCACTGTAACCGTCATCACTAGGGTGCGTGTGAATGGCTGAAACTGCTTGATGCGCAGCCTGCTGTGGCGTGCGACACGCTCAGAAAGAGCAATCACTACCCAATCGATTAGTTTGATAGTGGCGTAGGCCGTTCCCAAAACCAGCAGTGCCTGGAAAATCTTCAGCCTGGTGATCTGAGAGAGCACTTCCCTAGTTTGGTCAGCAGTATCGCTAGCGGCTTTACCCGCATTTCTAGCAGTGTCTTTGGCTGCGTTTTGAGTTGACTGAGCCAGCAGCGCAAGTTGACCTAGACCGAAATAGCTTCTACTCTGCATCGGTGGTTTACCCCTAGGGCACCTCGATCATAAAGTTGTTTCTGGCCAGCTCCCGGCGGAGCTGTGGATAGTAAACTGGGTTGGTTTTAATCACCTGTCCCTGCTGCTCGATGACGCCAGCGTTGCGCAGTATCTGAACCTGATTATTCACGATATGAATGGAGTCGCCCAGGCTCCTAGCCAACGCCCGGACCGTCAAATCACTGTGCAGCAGCAGCGAGTACAGCAGGTACAGGTCGCTCTGGCTTAGGTCGGGGAGAGAAGGCAGCTTAGGAGTAGTCACTGTTAAGCGATGCCGATCATCAGGTACTGACGCCGTAGCCCCCGGTTCTGAGGAACCTGACGATAGACAATCCTTTGCCGTAGTGGCGCTGCGCTCATTTGGTGGAGAGGGCTGGTTGACTGAGTCTGCTTGGTAACGCAAAGATTTAATAAATAGCTGTAGAGCAACTATGCTGACCCCGTCTGAAATATTTGCCAACCGCCTGAAATAGGCTTGCTCAGAGCTGCTTTCTGAGTTGTCTATGTCTTCTGGCATAAGCTCATCTTTAATCGCCTGCACCGAAGATTGTACGGTTGCGCTCACTTCTTGACCAATTCCAGAGAGTGTCTCAATTGGTTTATCGACGGCGACGTCTATATTAGCCAGGCTACCAGGGTTCTGCAGCCGCTTGTGCAGAGCTGCATCCGGAAACCCAATATCGAACTGCTCGATGATGGGACTGAGCCAGCTTTGCAGCTCCTCGCCCGACAAAGCGGGCAAAACCACTGTGCTGCCGCAGTAGGCATGAAACTGAAGGGTAGATTTTAAGTATTCCCAGCCCACGATACCGCTGCCTAAAATCCAGAACTGAGCGGGATTTTGAGGCAGCAAGTCCTGCAAGTAATCCAGTCCATCGAGCCCTTCGGCGCTGCGCAAAAAGCACCAGCACAAATTGGGGACGACCATCAGAGTCTGATCATATTCAGGCACCTGCGAGTACTCCGATCCGTGGCTGTAGGCGGCTTGACCAGAACTATTCTGCTCAGGCGCGTCGGCATCGGCTAAGTCTAGATTCTCTTTGACTTGCTGCTTGATGGTTCTGACATCAGAGGGACGCTCTACCCAGTCTAAAAGTTTGATAGGCAGCGGCTGATCTTGGTTGGCGTCAAGCTCGTGTAAGCCGCTAGTCAAAACACGAGCAACTGACGATACTGGATCACTCAAAACAACGATGGAGTTGGGGCTAGCGTGGGGGCGCTTCTTCCACTGCGCGATCGCATCATCAATCGCCTGCAAAACAGCCGCTTGCTCACAGGGGTGGACCGGCAGCTCGTTAACTGCACCGATCAGCTTGGCAGACAGGTCATCTGGGAGCTGAGCCAGCGCCTCCTCAGGCTCGGGCGTCAGCTGTAGATCTTTAGCAAACCACGCTACTCGAAAAAAACGCTTGTTGAGCAGCAGCTGCCTAAACTGTTGGATTAGGTTTGCCATTTTTGAGTTTTAGTGACCATTTTGAGCTTGGTCATGCCGGTTCTTAACTAATATCAATGTTAGCTGAGGCAGGGTTGGAAGCTTTAGGTGGCGCATCACCAGGCCCAGCTGGCTAACCTTCTTGCTAAATAGATAATTCATTCGGGGCTGTTAGCGAGATTTTTGAAGATACGTTCTTGAGAATGTAGAAACTGCTCCAGATTACTGACCAAAATGTACTATATCCTACATTTTGACCATCAAGTACAGTACCACTAGTGCAACAGGCATCTCCTTAAGGATTGTGAAGAATCCCGGCTTTCAGAAACTGGAGCTGGTGATATCTATTTGTTGTGCTCTTTTCCTAGAGAAATATATTCGGTGTGGTTAGCGTTTTTGGTAATAGCTCCAAAACGGAACGGGGGCGGAACACCCAGCATTTTATGGTGTGACCATCACTATACGTCTTACCGATATTTACCATGCAGATACGTTTCTCCAAACAGGCTGGAAAGCAGGACTGGATGGAGTGTCTTCGCGCCGACGGCACCTCCACCCGCTGCCCCATGCCAAAGCAGAGCATCTTGCCGCACGACGTTGTGCACTACGTGGTCGAAGATACCCTCGACCTGCGTCAGGGATTTTGGGGGATTTTGGCCCAGGGCGTGGGCTTTCCTAATGCTGCTCCGCCTTGGGACGCCGTTGACTTTGACCTGCCCGACTTGACCCCAGCTCTGCAAGCCGAATCGCTGGTGGAGTGCTTTCAAGCGGAGCTGTGGCACGATGCTCAGCCCAGCCAGAACTTCGCGCAAATTCTCGCGATTACCTGCCAGCAGCGGGGCGTGCCGATGCCAACCTTTGCAGCAGCGGATCTAAAGCGGGTGCGATCGCGCCTCCAATCCTTTTCTCAGCAGTGGCAAGGGCTGGAGGTTGGCGATGGCATTATCGTCACCTTTGCCGAGCAGCCCCAGGGCTAGAACCCATCGCTGCTGGGTATCGCTAGTGCTCTATGAACTGGTAGGAATCTCTACTGCTTAGTCGGTGGCGACTCTTCTGCGCCAGCCCCTAGGCTGTGCAACGCCGCTAATACATCCTCTAGGAATACTTTTTCGCCGCCAGCCATGTTCTCCTCAGCGGCAACCTGAAGCTCACGGGCGTCATACTCCCAGCGGCGCAGGATTTCAACCTTCTGTTCGCGAGTGAGTTCCGAGCTGTCGCACACTTCCGTGGGGGTAGCAAACACGCTCGCTGGGCTCACCATTGCTCTATCGATATCCACGGGTGTCTCCTGGGGCAGGTCAACTCCGTCTCATAGTAGCAAGGTCGGCTGCACCGGCAGAACAGCCCTAGGGCTAGTTGTGGTGGAACGCCTGCAGAACGCAATCGGCAGCCAGTGGATGTGCTCTGGCACCGTAATGGTAACCACGGCGATCACCCTGATGATGCATGTGAGGAGCATGGAGCTAGTAGCCGAGCGGGCAATTGACACCAACCACGAGCTTAAGGTCGCCGGATTAACCAAACTGAGCCGCCTAGAGTACGCCACGGTGCAGCTGATCTGGATCGTCAGTGCCGCAGCTGGCTTTCTCCAGAGCCTGGCACTGGGCTGAGGAATCGCTGTGGTCATGGTAGCAGCAGCGAACCGGCCCGGCGGTTGGCGACCGTCTGCACCGATTTGTAAATCAGTTCACAAATAGACCTTTCGATAGACATACAGCGCTAGCAGGGTTGTTTTGGGCCAGTAATCGTCCTCTGTTCGCGCAGCGGATCTAGAGGAGCAGCAAGGTCGTTGACGCAGCCTTTTTGAAGAAAAAGTGGACCTCTTGCATGGATTTTGGCTTTCTCTCTTCGGGAAACGCAGGACACAAACGACTTCGCTCCGCCATGCCGATGGTTTGCGGGCTACGATAGAGGCTGTACTCAAACAGGCGGCGTCCTAACCTGGGTGGCTACAGCTATACCTGTGGACCTGTGTCTTAGAAAACAACATTGGGGCTATTGCCCAAGAGCTTTTTCCGCTATGCGTCATGCTGTACCCGACCCTGCGAGTGAATTGGGAGTTGGTGCGGCTGATGGTTAGCCTCCTGCACCAGGAAATTAGCCAGTGTGTTGGGCGAGATAACCCGCACTACCACGAACCCTACTGTAAAGTGCTGTTTGAAATGTTTTCTCCAGAGATCTTCCCCGACACCCTCTAGATGGACATCTGTCCATAAGCTTTGTCTTCCTATGACTTCGTCCGTTTCTCAGCCTGCTGCTATCGTGCTGCTGTCTGGTGGCCTTGATTCCTCTACTACCGCTGCCCAGGCGATCGCCGATGGTTACGATCTAATCGCTCTGACGCTCAACTACGGCCAGCGGCACCAGCGCGAGCTGGAGGCAGCAAAGGCTATAGCAGTTCATTTCGCGATCGCCGCTCACTACTTTATCGACGTTAACCTGGCCCAGTGGGGTGCCTCTTCCCTAACCGATTTAGACCAGCTCCTGCCCCAGGACGGTGCTGTGGTCGGCGTTCCTTCTACCTACGTGCCGGGGCGCAATACGGTGTTTATCGCCCTGGCACTGGCGCTGGCCGAGGCAAAAGGGGCTTCAGCGGTGTACCTTGGCATCAATGCGGTGGACTATTCGGGCTATCCCGACTGTCGCCCCGAGTATTTGACCACTTTTCAGCAGCTGGCCCAGCTATCGTCAAAGGCGGGGCTAGAGGGCCACGCTCCTAAACTGGTCGCTCCCCTAATCCTCGACACTAAGGCAGACATTGTGCGCCGCGCCCTCAGGCTAGCGGTGCCGATTGAGAAAACCTGGTCTTGTTACCAGGGAGGAGATGCCCCCTGCGGACGCTGTGACTCGTGCCGCATACGCGATCGCGCCCTGATTGAGGCTGGCCGTAGCGAGCTAGCGACCCCCGTCGGGCGCACTCTAGTCGAGAGTGATCAAAACCCTCAGCCTCAGATATAGCCTGCGGCCTGTTCCCCAAACACCTCCAAAAGCTGAAATTTTATCACTGTAGCTATTGGGGTAATGTGTCACAGTGTAATGAAGATAATTGGCTCTACTACAGTGCTTTTAGTCTGACTTGTTGCCCATGTTCAACCCTTAGGTTGGGCGCTCATACCTTCGCCTATGCCCTGGTCTCGAATAATTAGTGGATTAGTCGCCATCGTGGTTGCCCTGACCATGATCGAGTTAGGGGGCTGGTATTTTACCCTGGGCTTTGGGGTGCTCATTCTTTTGGGGCAGCTTGAAATCTTTGCATTAGTGAAAGCTAAGGGCATTCTGCCAGCGGCCAAAACCACCCTAGTAGTCAGCCAGCTGCTGCTAATCGCAGCCCACATTTCGCCTACCCTAGCCGATGCGCTGCTGCCTCTCGGCGGCACATTTATCTGTTTCTATCTGTTGTTTCAGCCCCAGGTAGCCACCATTGCCGATGTGGCAGCCTCTATTTTGGG
>JBARUP010000510.1:0-1699 GCA_049645805.1 Nodosilinea sp. | reverse complement strand
GGCATCGTTTTTGGGGTTAGGGTAGGTTATCACATAGCATGATGCACACGTGATGGTTACGAGCAACCTTTAATAGACGAGATGGTACGTTGCGGTAAAAGAGAGAAATAAGAATAGCCGACATTGCAAAGCCGATAACGAACCCTACGATCGCTGGTCAGCAGTCACTAAAGGCTACATAAATCTAAAAAGGCTATCAATAGTCCACCGTAGCAGGTTTGTTGGTACGTCCTAGAGCGAGTAGAACCATTTCAAATAACCCATTTGCATTATTCGTACACCCGAGAGCACCACGCTGACGTGATTCAGCAACATGCTTTGACGCTCTTGAACCAGCGTAAATAATAAATGGTGTTTTATCTCCAGCGGCTTGAAGCTTATCAAGAAGTGTATAGCCAGCCCTAGGATCGGGCGGTCGTCCCATATCAGAGATGATTACGTCAAAACGCTTACGAGATAAATGCTTCAGCGCTTCGTCTGTTGATGTTGCTGCCACCAAGCTGATTCCCAGTGCTTCGAGGGCGCGACGCTCATAGATATTGTTGTTTGGGCGATCATCTACCCACAAAATACTGGATCGGCTTGCTTGCCTTATAACTCTAGAAGTCACAGCTTCAGCAACAACATCTGCAGAAATTCTTACTTCTTGCGCAGCATCTTCACGAGTCATATCTGTGTCAGTTTTCGATACCACCGCCGCTGCCAAAGCAGCAGTAGCTTCAGCTTGCTTCTTCTTCAGAGAAGCTTCAAATCCAGCCCCTTTGAGTGTCAGCTCACCTAAGCCTGAAAAGAACTGACGTAGGTCTCGACCAAAGCGGATCAGGATAAATACAATCACCCCTGGCCAAATCAATACGCTAAGTAATGATGTAACCGCTTCAGTTAGTTTAACAAAGTTGTCAACACTCACGACTTATTCAGCCAACATACGGAGTCAACCTTAACACCCTAACACTACGAGCTTCAGAATACCTTTGTAGCACGCTTTTATTGATAAGCAGTACTATATAGCTATTGTTTAACCTGTTTTCTACCTGTGTACTTGGATAGAAACCTTGCAACAGGTGACTAACTAAATCTAGAATTAGATATCACTTTTACTAAAGGGACTAATCAGAAGATTGTTACATGATTTCCTTAAGCAGATCTTTATCAAGCTATATCGCTAAAAATCAAAATCTTATACAGATCAAGCCCTTGGTAGCTAACCCAAGTCAAAGCGTTATAGAGATCATGACTCTGCATCATAGGCTTCCTATGGATTGGCAGGTAGATGCCTTCAGAAAATCTTCACTGTCCTCATGGTTCAGTACGGTTGACATGGAGTGCCTGTACTAGTAACCTCTAACGTTAAGCCGCTCGCTCAGAGCGGTGGCCACGCAGAACTCGAAAATCTTGGCGCTGTCTGAAGGTGCTTACGACACCAACAGACAGCTAACCCCGCAAATCTCTAGCGCAGATTGCGAGGCTAGGCTCATCGTACCCTAGCCCCCTCAGTTTGCACTTCAACTGCGGGTGGCTAGGGTTTTCGCGTTCTGTTTTCTTCAACCAAAAAGGAAGCAGAACCGATGTTTGAATATCTCGAACCCGACGCCAGCGGGGCATCTAACCTGCCGCCGTCTTCGCGCAGTAACCCCCAGGCTCGCCCAGAGCGAGTGCGCCACATGCTCTACGGCAGCCTGGCCGCCATAGACCGCAC
>JBARUP010000509.1:0-6256 GCA_049645805.1 Nodosilinea sp. | reverse complement strand
CCGATTTCACAGTGATATCCATATCAGTAGACAAGTAGAGTCTTCCCTGGTAATCCCCGATCTGCTCAGAATCCTGCTCAGAATATGGAACTGGGTTAGCCAGGGATTTACAGCGGTCTGGATGATTGAGCTAAGCTCGATACCTTAAGAAAGTCTGCTGCATGGGGCTATTTCTTTCTGCTGAGGATAGAGCTATGGTGTGAAGAGGCACCCGTCTTTCTCTATGCTGCAAATTACTCCACGCACTGCTATCCCCCTCAGCAACATTGAGCTAAGCGCCGTTCGCTCGCAGGGAGCCGGGGGGCAAAACGTCAACAAGGTGGCTACAGCTATTCACCTGCGTTTTGATATCCATGCGTCTTCCCTTTCGCCCCTCTACAAAGAGCGCCTGCTGGCCCTCAGCGACAGCCGCATTACCCAAGACGGGATAATTATCATCACAGCTCAGCAGCACCGCACCCAAGAGCAAAACAAAGAGGACGCCCTCAACCGCCTCAGGGCTTTAATCAAGAGCGTTACCGTTACGCCCAAGAAGCGCAAACCTACTAAGCCCTCTAAAAGCGCTCAGAGAAAGCGGCTCGATCGCAAAACTAAACGGAGCCAGCTCAAGGCTCGGCGCGGCAATCTGAAAGATCAGGGGTAATACGAAATTCGATTTGAGAAACCCCGATTCAAAACAGGAATCTCGTAGGGGCATTGCACTGCAATGCCCCTACATATTGGGGTAGCTAAACAGGATTCGGCATAGGTCCCCTCTATAAACCACTTCGGAGGGCAGCTCGCGTCGAACCGCAGCTAGACACCAAAAAAAGGCGAATAGCAAACGCTATCCGCCTTTCTAGCTAGCCAGAGCAAAGCCGTGGTCTAGGCTGCTCGGTTAGTTCGAGCTAGGTTCAGAGAACTCAGCATCGATAACGTCGTCGCCACCGGAGTTCTCGCCAGAGGTGGCTTCGGCATCAGGGGCAGCGCCTTCGGCGGCATCGCTGCTAGCCTGCTGGTACAGGTTGGTGCTCATGCCGTAAAGGGTCTGCTGCAGCTCGCCCGTGAGGGTTTTGATGGTGTCAATGTCCTCAGCGGCGATCGCATCCCGCAGAGCCTGAATTTGCTCCTCGGCTTTCTCCTTATCGGCAGCAGGAACCTTGTCGCCCATGTCGGTCAGCTGCTTCTCAGCCTGGTAGGCCAGTGAGTCAGCCTGGTTCTTGACGTCGATATTCTCGCGGCGCTCTTTGTCAGCGGCAGCGTTGGCCTCGGCATCCTTCACCATGCGATCGACTTCGTTGTCTTCGAGGGTAGAGGCCCCAGAGATGGTGATGGTCTGCTCTTTGCCGGTGCCCTTGTCTTTAGCAGTGACGTTGAGAATGCCGTTGGCATCAATGTCAAAGATCACCTCGATTTGGGGCACGCCGCGAGGGGCAGCGGGAATGCCGGAGAGCTGGAACGTGCCCAGACTCTTGTTGTCGGTAGCCATCTCGCGCTCGCCCTGGAGCACCTTGATCTCCACGTTGGTCTGACCGTCTTGGGCCGTGGAGAACACCTCCGACTTTTTGGTCGGGATGGTGGTGTTGCGGGGGATGAGCTTAGTCATCACGCCGCCCAGGGTCTCGACCCCTAGCGACAGGGGAGTGACGTCCAGCAGCAGAATGTCTTTGACTTCCCCGGCCAGCACGCCGCCCTGAATGGCCGCCCCAATCGCAACCACTTCGTCAGGGTTTACGGTCTCGTTGGGCTCTTTGCCGAGGGTGCGCTTCACCACATCCTTAATGGCCGGGATGCGGGTTGAGCCACCCACTAGCACCACCTCATCAATGGCACTCTTATCGACTTTGGCATCCTTCAGCGCCTGCTCTACCGGAATACGGCAGCGATCGATTAGATCGGCGCAGAGCTCCTCAAACTTGGCCCTAGTCAGGGTCATTTCTAGGTGCTTGGGGCCGTCCTGGGTAGCCGTGATGAAGGGCAGGTTGATTTCAGCCTGGGTCACGCTCGACAGCTCGATTTTAGCTTTCTCGGCGGCCTCAGTCAGGCGCTGGAGGGCCTGCTTATCTTTGCGTAGGTCGATGCCTTCGAGCTTCTGAAACTCAGCAGCTAGGTAGTCAACGATCTTCTTGTCGAAGTCGTCACCGCCCAGGTGGGTATCACCTGAGGTGGCCAGCACTTCAAACACGCCATCGCCCACTTCCAGTATGGAGACGTCGAAGGTACCCCCACCTAGGTCAAAGACCAGGATGGTTTCGTTGCTCTTGCGATCGAGTCCGTAGGCCAGCGACGCGGCGGTGGGCTCGTTGATGATGCGCAGCACCTCTAGACCCGCGATTTTACCCGCATCCTTGGTGGCCTGGCGCTGGGAGTCGTTGAAGTAGGCAGGCACCGTGATGACAGCCTGGGTAACCTTTTCGCCCAGATACTTACCAGCGTCGTCAGCCAGCTTGCGCAGGATCTGAGCCGAAATTTCTTCAGGCGAGAATTGCTGACCCGCTTGAGGGCAGTCAATTTTGACGTTGTTGCCCACGTTCATTACTTTGTAGGCGACTTCGGTGGATTCAGTTTTGACCTCGTCGTAGCGACGGCCAATAAAGCGCTTAACTGAATAAAAGGTGTTGTCGGTATTCATGACCGCCTGGCGCTTGGCAATCTGACCTACTAGGCGATCGCCGTTCTTAGCGTAGGCCACTACCGACGGGGTCGTGCGGAAGCCTTCGGCGTTGGCGATAACGGTAGGTTTTCCCCCTTCCATGACGGCAACTACAGAGTTGGTTGTCCCTAAGTCAATTCCAACTACTTTTCCCATATTGTCTTTAACTCCGGCTTGATAGCTATATCATCTATAGTGCTTGCTCAAGCCATTTCCCTGAAGGAGGGGATACCGAACCGCTGAAGGCGGGGCGGAGTAGGGGAGTGGAGACGACGGCAACAAATTAAACAGACTACTGGTGTCTAGCCGACCGGTTCTGATGCTGATCCTGCTGAATAAGGCAGGCGTGATCTAAAGACGTGAGGCGCAGGTTTACGATCGCCTCTCTGTACACCACAATTAACCCCTGCTCTGCCAGCCCGCGCAGCAGCTTTTGGCGATCGCGGGTCGATACCCGGTAGTGGATCTGTCCTGGGTCAATGCGTCCCTTCAGGCACGATCGCAGAATCAGCCGCTCGTCGGGGGTAACGGGCCAGACGGCTAGATCGAGGCCCATCAGCGTTTTGCCAACGAGGGTGAGGCCAAACTGGGCAACTTCAGTGTTGTAGTCGAGCCAGCCTCTAGCCTGAAGTGCTTGGCACGCCTGGATACGCTTTTTAAGCGAACTCTTGACGACTACGGGCAGCGCCGTGAGGGTGGGGCAGGTGCCGTTAGAGATCAGGAGCTGGGCTAGAATATCCAGCTCAAGGGAGGTTGGTATAGCCTGAGAAGCACTCATGGAAGCTGATAATGATGCTGTTGTCCTGAAACGACTGGCCCTAGGGTGAAATGTACAAGAGGAGAGGGCAGGAACGATCGCCCTTGGTTACTGGTCGTCTACCATTACCTCTAGCTCTGTACTCTGTTCACTGTACTAGTTCATGTCAACTAGTCTCTAGCATACTGCCTGCATCTTACCCACCGTGACCGCTGCTGTGTCTTTGAATTCTCAAACTTACCTGGGGCACAACCAGGAAGCCTACCGGGAGCTGCGCCTGGCTCTGCAACTTAACCTGCGGCGGCAGCTGCTGATTGCGGTTTGCGACGATGTGGCTCTGCAAAACCAGCTAGCTCAGCGACTAGAGGTCCACTTTAGCCCCCTACCCGATACCGTACCCCTGGCTCCCGAGGTGAGAGCGCGCCAGCTGACGCTAGTCACGCTGCGGCTGGGTGGCGATCGCCCCGATCTGGTGCGCGAGGTGCTGGTTTGGCTCAAGCAGCAGCGACAGCTTCAGGGCAGTTTGCCTAAGGCACCCGTGTTTCAGATTGTTGGTATTGAGCAGCTCACGCGCCAGTCGCCTACAGTGCAGAATCGGTTTCTGGGTTCGCTGATTCGAGTTGATGCGCTGCTCACCCAGCTCGACTGTCGGCTAGTGGTGTGGATACCGCGCCCCTGGCTAGGCAAAATCCGTCAGTCGGTACCGGGGTTTTGGCGATCGCGCAGCGGTCTATTTGAGTTTGTGGGCGAACCGAGTTCCCCGCTCGACGCTCCGGCGGTGTCAGCTCAGGCTCGGCCCCAATCGGCATCGCCTACAGCCGCTTCAGCTCCCCAGCCCCCCGAGCTTTGGCAAGTGCTGCGGGATGATCTCTCCAGTTTTGAGCAGCCTGCTCCGGTCTCAGACGAAGCACAGCCGCCGCCTGCCCCTCCAGCCTCGCCGGTTCTACCAATCCGGCCAGACCCGGCCGCTAGAGCTCCAGGGTTGCCGCCAGATAAGCCCCAGGGTTACACCTTCCTCGGGCAGGAAGAACCGGCAAAGGCGTTAGATCAGGGGACCCTTTCCGTTGTCGTACCGTCCTTCCACGGGGCTGCCGCTGAAACTATAGCCGCCCTGGCTGCTCCCCCCCCTGATCCTGAGCCCGCCCCGGCCAGCCCTATACGGCAGACCCTGCACGTGCCGCTGCCGCCCGACCTCGCGCAGGACACCGAGCTAGCGAACCTGTGGCGCTACATTCAGGGTCTAGTTGACCAGCAGGCGGGGCCACTGACGCTGTCGCGGGCTTACCTAGCTCTGGGCCAGATGGGGCGCGATCGCGTCGCGGATGCGCCTGCTACCGCCGGACTGGACTTTGCCATAGCGGCCTACGACCGTGCCGTTGTCGGTCTGCCCAAAGGCAGCCCCGACTGGTGCGACGCCCTCAATGACCTAGCCAGTCTCTACTGGCTACAGGGTCAGCAGGAAGGCACACTTGACCCTGCCCTGTGGCTCCGGCGCAGCGCTCAAACCTACGAAAAGGCGCTCCAGGGCGGCGGCGCAACCCCGGCTGACACGCTAGGTCGCATTTTCGGCAACCTGGGCACAGTTTACGGCCTGTTGGCCAATCTAGAGGGGCCTGGACCCTGCCTCGAAAAGGCCATAGCGGCCTATCGCAGCGCCCTGACGCACAGCCCGGCGGCGCGATCGCCCGTTGACTACGCCAACCTGCAAAACAGCCTGGGCGCGATTCACTGGCGGCTGGCCCAGCACCACCTGCCCCAGCACCACCTGCCCCTAGCGATCGTTGCCTACAGCGAGGCTTTAGACCACCGCACCGCCGCTGAGGCACCGCTTGAATACGCCATGATTCAGAATAACCTGGGTATCGCCTACTGGAGCCTGGCTCAGCACCAGCAGCCGGTATTCTTGCTTGAACAGGCGATCGCGGCTTACCAGGCAGCCCTGACTTACCGCACCGTTGCCGCCGCCCCCGCTGGCTGCGCTGCCACCGCTAACAACCTAGGCACCGCCTACTGGGATTTGGCCCAGCATGCAGATACCACAGACAACAATCAGCGCCCCGCCCCGGCAGGCGATCGCCGCCTAACAACCCTGCAACAGGCCATTACCGCCTACGAAATGGCCCTGGTGGCCGCCGAAACGGCCCTTCAAGAGACGACCACTGCGGCCCTGGGGTTTGATCTGTGGGCCACCTGCCACAGCGCCGGAGTCGTCTACGATCAGCTGGCCCAGGCCCTGCCCGCCACCCAAACCGAAGCTCGCCAGCACCACCTAGAAGCGGCTCTACGACACTACCTCTTGGCCTACGAAGGCTGGCGCGATCGCCCTCCCCAGATGGACGTGCTAATCACCGCTTTGGTTTACAACGCCCACCTAGCCTACGAAATCTTTGGTATTCCAGGCCAGCAGACCGTGCTCTCAAAGCTACCCGCAGAGCTGCTGCCGCAGGTGCTGCGGCGGCTGTAGGAGAGGCTTGAAACGTTAAGAACCGTCGCGCCCGTGTGCTCAAGGACAAACCCTTGGCTGACAATGGAAGGCGTACTTAATGATTTGCAACATCTTGCTGGAGCCAGGCTCCAGCAGGATGAAGGATAGACTATGGCTTATTACTGGTTCAAAGCGTTTCACATTGTCGGCGTAGTGGTGTGGTTTGCCGGGTTGTTTTACCTGGTTCGCCTGTTTATCTACCACGTTGAAGCCGAGGCTGAGCCAGAGCCTGCCCAGGGCATTCTCAAAAAACAGTACACCGTGATGGAAAAGCGCCTCTACGGCATCATTACCACTCCCGGTATGGTAGTAACCATCGCGATGGCGGTGGGGCTACTGGTGCAGATGCCGGCGTATCTCAAAGATGGCTGGATGCACGCCA
>JBARUP010000508.1:0-3190 GCA_049645805.1 Nodosilinea sp. | reverse complement strand
CCTCACGCCTCAGCAGCAGACCGATATCGAGCGGGTCATTGCCCTAGCTATTCCTAAGCCCGCTCCTAAGCTCGTTGACCTGAGGTTCACTATCGACCTGATGGTCAGCCGCTACTTCGTTGTGCTCATGGTGGGTAAGGATCGCCGTCGCGCCGACCGCAACGTACCTGTCTCGCGGCTGACGCAGTTTGGCAACTGGATTATGGCCGTATCGCTTCTGCTGGGGTTTAATCTGGCCCTTAGCGCTAGCGTTCTAATGCTGGTCTACCTGGTTAAATCGGCCCTCGGTATTGACCTTCTTCCCGGCCACTTTCCCGAACGCATTCGAGGTTTAATCAACTAGATTTCTTGGCATTGCTGATTTTAAGCATGAAGCGATGGCTGAAAGCTACGAAGGAAGAAGCAGAACCCTCAGGCATCGCTGCCAAAATAGTTCTGAGACAAGACAACGCGATGTGTTGCCCAATATAGACCTTCGGGCTCAAATTTCGCTAGGTTGCTCTCAGCGTTGTCGTTGTGCGTATGAACTCCTCGCCCGGTCTAGATCCCATCGGCAGAGAGCCCTCTCCAGAAAAGCAGTCAGCCCGCTTAAAGGAACTAGCTCAACTCTTTTTGAGGCTAGGATTTATCGGGTTTGGTGGCCCCCAGGCCCACATCGCCATGATCCACGACGAGGCCGTGGTGCGGCGGGGCTGGTTTCAGGAAGATCAGTTTCTTGAAGGAGTGGCTATCTGCGAGATGCTGCCTGGTCCGGCCTCGACCCAGACCGGCATTTACATCGGCTACCTACGGGCGGGGCCGCTGGGGGCGCTGGTGGCAGGCGTTTGCTTTGTTTTGCCTGCATTTTTGATTGTGCTGGCGCTGTCGTGGGCCTACTTCCGATTTCAGGGGGTGCCTCAGGTTGAGAACCTATTTTTGGGCATTTCCCCGGTGGTAATTGCGATTATCTTTGGTTTCTGCTGGAAACTGAGCAAAAAGGCGGTCAAAGACTGGCCGGGAGTCGCGATCGCCCTTACCGTCTTGCTGCTGTCGCTGCTTGGCATCAATATTCTGCTGCTGTTTCTGCTGGCTGGGACCGTTGGGCTAGTCGCGTACCGCCCCACCGCGCCGCCCTCAGCGGGGTCGGCCCCGCCTGCCAGCGCCTGGCTAGCCCCGCTGCTGCCCGTTAGCCAAGGGCTACCTACTATCTTGGTGGCGGTGTCGGGAGATACCCTGGCTGTTCCCAGCTTCTGGGGCCTAGACCGAATTCAGACCTACTTCGTGCCTTTGTCAACCTTTTTTCTCAAGACCGGAGCGTTTATCTTCGGTGGCGGCCTAGTGATTATTCCGCTGCTGGAGTCGGCGGTGGTCGACGACTTTGGATGGATGACCCGCCGTGAATTTATTGACGGTGTAGCCTTAGGGTCGCTTACCCCCGGTCCAGTGGTTATTACTGCCGCCTTTGTCGGCTATAAGGCGGCAGGAGCGCTGGGGGCGCTGGTTGCCACCGCGGCAATTTTCACGCCGTCGTTTCTGTTTATTATGTTCGCCTCACCCTTTTTAGTGAGGCTGCGGCAAAATCCCTGGGTCAAGAGCTTTCTCAAAGGGGTAATGCCTGCGGCTCTAGGGGCGATCGCCGCTGCCGCCATTCCCCTCGCCGCCGCGGCGCTGATTCAACTCACCCTGCCGCGCACTATGGTTGCCGTTGCTGTAGGACTGGCTGCCCTCGTCGCCCTAGTACGATTTCGTCGCCCCACCTGGCAGCTGGTGCCCGCCGGGGCGATGGCGGGGCTGATTGCGGGAACAGTGGTTTGATTTTGGATTTTAAAGGGGTTATCTTTTTGTCGGCTGGGGAGGGGAAGCGCTAAGTCAGCCCCAATCCAAAATCGCCAATCCAAAATTCCCTACGTTGTCACCATGCCGTGCTCTAGGGCAAAGCGCACCAGCTCCGTGCGGCTGTTAGTGCCTGTCTTGCTAAACAGGCGGCTGACGTATTTCTCCACATTGCGCACGCTGGTCTCCAGGCGGCTGGCAATTTCTTTGTTCATTAAACCTTCGGCCACTAGATCCAGCACGCTTTGCTCGCGGGGGGTGAGGTCGATACGAATATCGGAGGTCACCTTGGCCATGCCGCCCTTCTGGCTCAGCATGGCCTTAATTTCTTCGATCTGGCGGGCCATAACCGCGATATCTGGCACATCGCCTGCGTCGATGGTTTGGGCGGCGCGGCGACCCATCAGGTTGGTCACCACCGCGACCAGCTCTTCAGGGTCGAAGGGCTTTGAGAGGTAGGCGTCGCAGCCCGCGTTGTAGCCCTGAATGCGATCGGTAGTCATGCCTCGCGCCGTCAAAAATAGCACCGGCAACCCCTTGAAGCGAATGTCGTCGCGCACCTGAGCCAAAAAGGCGTAGCCGTCGACCTGGGGCATCATAATGTCAGAGATTAGTACGTCGGGAGTTTCCTGCTGCAGCAGATCCCATCCTTCTTTGGCATTGCTGGCCGACCGCACCACAAAGCCGCTGTCTTCTAGGTAGGCTTGTACCGCCTCGCGCAGACCTGGCTCGTCGTCTACCAGTAAGATGTTTCCGGCTTGCTCAGACATGGGATTTCCCTAGATTACCTATCCATGCTCACTTTAACCCGGAATTGCGGGGGCAGAATCAGTTCGTCTGCTAGAAGCTAGGGCGAAGGCACATCGATTACCATTAGATACAGTCCTTATCCAGGCCAAGGATCGCTTTGGGCTGGGGCTTGCGATCGCAGGAGTGTTGATATGGATGGCTCATTTCCCCCAGACATGCTGAAAAGCGACTTGCTCAACCGTCTAGCCCTCAACCTCGATACCGCTGAAGAGTTTGGCTCTATTGCCGAGGTGTGGGTAAACAGCCGGACTCACCAGGTACAGGGCCTGGGCTGTAGCGCGGGTGGACTGCTGAGCCGCCAGCGACGGTTTCTCTGGTCTCAGATTGGCTCTATCGGGCGAGATGGCGTGGTGGTGAGGGCTGGGGCAGAAGCCGAAACCATCGACCAGCATCTCCAGGACTGTCTGCCCCTAGGCGAGCTAGAGCTGTGGTCAGACCACGGCAACTGTGTGGGCCAGCTGGTTGACTATCGATTTACCCCTGTCACCGGCAATATTCTTCAATACCTGTTTGTTCCTGAGGAAACTAGCGGCCTAGCGCCTGGACTCTATGCCCTAGACCCGATCGC